>CAUQIL010000022.1:0-8647 GCA_963518195.1 uncultured Candidatus Saccharibacteria bacterium
CGCACGTTGTGTGCTAGGGTCTTTAACTTTAAGTTTTTGACGAATCTGATCCCGCATCTTATCTAAGGTTTTTTTGACAGTTAAATCAGATGCAAAACTTGGGACCGTGGCTTGAAGACGACCAGAAGTGGAAATTGAAAAACTAACCGAACGTGAACAGGAATTCTTGCGAATAATAACTTCACCAAACTCTGGGTCATTAAGCATAAATGGCTCCGTAAAAAGAAAAAGGGCGGATTTTAATTCTAGGAAAGTTGGGAGAGGACGTGTGAGAGCTGCGTGTCAAATGTATGCTTACCGGAGAGAATGATGGGCTTTTCGGTTTCGGCGGGAGCTTCCATGGCGCGAATACGAGAGTCGTATTCTTCTTTGGCGCGAGCGACGGAACGAAACTTAAGTTTAAGGCGAGCCTTAATAGTATTAATGTCAGTTTGGATCCAAACAAGGGTGGGATTATAGCCACAGATCTTGAGAAGTTTGCGGACGGCATTGCGTTCGTTTTCAGTATCAAGGCCTCCTTCAATAATAATATTCTGTCCTGTTTTTGAAATTGCTTCCAGCACGACATGAATTTGTTTTTCGGTAAAGTCAGCTTCTTCACGCAAAGATTGTAGATTGTAATAAGGAGCTTTGAATCTCTGAGAAAATTTCTCACAAAAGGTAGTTTTTCCACTACATGGAGCACCGAAAACCAGAATTGCACGCGGTTTAGTCTTCTTTTTACTTTCCATATTGTGTGTATTATAGCATGAAGTAAGAGATGGTACAATTTATAAATTTTTAACTAGTTTAGATTTGTTACCAATGGTTTTGATCTTTGAATCAAACGGGGCATAATAAGGGGTGGTCATCATCGATGAGTTGGTTAAAAGGATTTGAGATGGAAAATAGAAAAGCCAGCAAATAAAATTAGCTGGGGCAAAAAGAAACTCTGGAAGTATGTGGATGCGAGCAAAATATAAAATCATAACCGTTAAATCACAACAAATAAAGAGGGCGAAGCCAAAGAAATTACAGAGAGCTGCACGACGATATTTTGGTGATTCCCTTTTAATCCAACGGCGGGCGAGAATAAGGTTGAGAAATAAGGTGTTTGCGTAAATAAAGGCGACACCATAGAGTGGCTCGGTGAAGGTGGCCCTAGTAAAGGAGAGGATAAGAAGATTAATGATCGACCAAAGAATAAATAATTTTGGATTGAGACTTGCATAGCGTGAGATGTGAAGATATTGGGCAAGGCAGAAAATGATAACGCCGATGGGGGAAATATTGTTATACAGTAAGATGATATCTGCAAGAAAAGTAAATAGAAGAGCAAAACGAAGGAGGTAATCTTTTGGTGCGAAAAAGGACGCGTAGAGAAAACAAGTGAAGATAGTACAGACTTTAACAAGGCTGGCGGTATCAAGTAGCAGGCGCGGAATAAGGCGCTCACCAAAGATGAGTGCGAGTAGGTCAATGGTGAAAAAATAGATAAACATAAGAGACCAGAGAGTAATCCAGAAGGCTAGACTAGAAAATAATCGTAGATGAAAGGAGAGGTGTGTCGGAGTTTTGCGACGAGCGACGAGTCGTGCTTTTGATTTATGTTTTAGCATAAGAATTATTTTAAGTATAACGGATTTATAGAGAAAAGCATAGTATGAAGGACTGGATATGTTATAATAATGGTATTAGGGGCGTAGTACAACGGTTAGTATAGCGGTCTCCAAAACCGTAGATCATGGTTCGATTCCGTGCGCCCCTGCCATATATTGAGAGATCTCGGTATTGCCGAGGTTTTTTGTTGTGTTTTTAAAATAATTTTATTGGAAGTTAAAGGTAATAACTTTTATGGATGAAGATTTTGGTGATATTTTTTGTAATAGTAGAGCCGAATGCAGAAAAGTATGATTTCTGTAATCACGCGAGTGATGGCGACGGAATATAAATTGAGATTATTAGAAAGATATAGAAGAATAAGTGAGACGAGATTAAAAATCGTGGAGATAATGGTGGAGAGGGTGACTGTATTTTGTTGATTAATGACTCCAAGTGTAGGCCAGCCAAGTAATGTGTTGATAAAACTAAAAAAGATAGTGATGGCAAGGATTTGTATGATAGGGTGGGCGGCTGCGTACTTGTCGCCAGCAAGTGCCTGAAGGACAAGGGGGAGTAGAATGATAATGAGACCTGTAAAGAGGAGGACAAGTGGGATGGTCTTTTGGAAAATTTGCTGAATAAACTTTCGGCTTTTTTGGCGTACCATAATGGGGTAAATACCGCTGGAGAGCTGGCCCAACAAGGCTTGAATGGCGCCAATAATTTGAATAGAAACGCCGAAGAGAGCTACTTCAGTTGAAGAGAAGACTAAGCCAATAATGATTGTACTGATAGCATTAAAGGCTGTTGCGGAGACGTCGGAAAGAAAATATATTAGACTGATTTTTAAACTATGAATGCTTGATTTTAATTTTGGGCGAATAAGCCTAAAGTTTCTTTTTTGAAGTTCAAAAGCCACTAGAATAATGGCGATGATTGAGGAGAGGATATCAAATAATGGAATTAGTATGATTTGATGATCTTGTCTGACAAAGAAAATTGTTAAGAGGAAGGAAATTGTCTTCATGACAATGAATCGAATTGTCATGACATGGATAATTTCGAGTCCGCGAAACAGAAAATCGAAGAGGAAGATAGAGAGAAAGACGGTTAGATATGATGTGATGGTGAATAGGAAGTTATTGCCTAGTATGGGAAAGAAAAAACTGAGAATGACTATTAGAAGAAAACCAATGCCACCAAGAAGAAGACGGGCAAGGAGGGTGTCGGCTATGATTTGTTGAATCTGATTTGTGTTATTTTTGATTTTGGCGATTTCTTTAGTAGCAGAGAGCATGAAACCAAAATCCAAAAAGATTTGCAAGAAATTCATGACGGTTTTGATAAAGGTTAGACTGCCGTAGGTTTCACCTGAGAGACGGCGAGTAAGAATAGGGAGGATGAGGAATGGGAAAACCATTTTGGCTAGTTGGAAGATGGCCAGCCAAAAAGTGTTTTTCTTTACTTGGGTGAGTTTAATCATTGTTCCCTTTTTTGGTAACTAGCATGGTGGCAATGAAGAGCCAGATTGCATAAAAGCTGAGTGATTCGAACTGGAGGTAAAGATAGAAGATAACGAAGAAGTAGTGATAGCGAAAGGCGAGCCTGGAACTCTTAGCAAGATATATTAGATAAAAGATAAAGAGAAAAAGGGATATAATGCCAAATTCACTAATAATACGTATATAAAGGCAGTATGAGACACTATCATCATGATAATTTGGATTTTCGAGATCGTTGACTTCTTTTAAATAGGTGCTTTTATAGTCTTTTTTTGCTTGAGCATGACCGAGGCGAACGGGATAAATAGAATTGCCAAGGCCGAAACCAGTAAAAAATCCGAGCGGAGATTTGGTATAACCAAAGAGACTGGCCTTAATTCGAAAAACGCGACTAGCAAATGAACCATCTGAATTGACTCCAGATTGTCTGGCTAAGAGGAGACACTCTTCGGTATTTTGATTCTCTTCTTTGGTACAATCGATGGTGGTCTCGGGGGTAGTTCCAAGAAAACCAAAGAAGATTTTGTGAAAACGTCCGTTAACGGCTGAAATAGTTGTAAGAAAAATGAGAAAGGCCACAAAAGTGAGGGGGAGAAAAAGTTTTTCTTTAATCTTGGGCAGATAGAGTGCCGCTAGGATGACTAGAATAATTAAAATATCAAGGATAATGCGAACGCCGGCACCAAAAAGGATGGCGGAATAAGCGTATAGGACAATTAAAAATAATAAATCCTTGCGACGAGTCAGCCAGAAGAGGGGGAGCAGAATGCCAAAAAGATGCATGCCGATAAATGATGGCTCGGTGAAGAAGAATTGCACACGGTTTTTGGCGAGATAGTTGCGTTTGAAGATTAAATTAAAAAGATCTGTGACTGACGTTAGGTGATGTTTAATGGCAAAATATTCGAGCAGGCCGATAATGAGACTGACGAGGTAGGTAATAATAATGATAGAGGCAAGACGATTAAGTTGTTTTTTGAGGTCTGACTTTTTGTGTTTTGCATAAAATTCAAGAAAACTAGTGAGACAGGCGAGCCCTAAAATGATTGGGACATAGGCAGAAAGATAATCATCTAGCCGACCTTTGAAGAATAGACAGGTGATGGTTCCCAGGATAGAAAAGCCGGTAAAAAAAAGAAGGATGGGGCGTAGCTTAGGGAGAAATGATTTTAAATAATAAAGATTTAAGATGGCGTATAGAAAAAGAATGAGTGGCGTAATGGTGGCCCAACCGTTGGAGGGGGCAAAGATGAAGTTTTCAAAAGGTAGTGTGGCGGCAGCGAGATAAAAAAGAAAGTCAGAATTAAGGCTGGCAAGTTTTTTCAAAACATATTCGGTAATATGTAGAATTGACTTCACAGGTATATTTTACTCGATATCTTGAGATTTGACTACTTGGATGTGTTTTGTTTTGTACGGAGTCGACCGATTAATTGAAGAATCAAGAAAAGGCGGAACTTAAAACAAAATAAAATAAAGGCTTTTGGTGGGGAGAAAAATCGTAGTGGCGTTAGGTAGATGGCGCGATAAAAAAGAGGAATATTGTATAGAGTTCGGAGGGTTTTTCTTGGATGCTGATTCTGCTGATGGCAACAAAAATTCACTAGGATAAAGAAGAGGTGGGTGGCAATGAAAGCCTGAAGTGTTTTTTCGAGGCGTGGAAAAAGATCGGGATACTGAAGATGAAGATAGGTGCTAATTTTTTGCAGGGCGCGATGATAATTCTCTGCGTAATCTTTGGTGAAGGAACGGACAGTAGAGTGTTGGTGAACTTGATAGATATAAAGAGGCTTTTTTAAGATTCCCACTTGGTCGATGTTTTTTAGAATTGTAAAATTATACAGAGCATCTTCGGCTACTTTAAGGTCGGGGTCAAAAAGAGTAGTTTTTAGACTATGATGAAAAAGCTTCATGTGGCAAAAATTATATCCAGTTTCAAGATCAAGTAGTTTTTGGAGGAAGTCGGAGGTGGAGATGATTTTATAGGGAGAACTTGATGATGGGGGAAGGGGTGCTTTCTCTGTGAGGGGTGTTTTTTGATTTGAGGAATAGATGTGGCGTTGATAGGTGGAGCTGACATATTTTAGTTGATGTTCAGTCGCGAAATGATAAAGATCGGAAATGAAAGTGGGGGCGAGCAGGTCGTCGGCATCAAGAAAACAAAAATATTTACCAGAAAACTCACTGAGTCCGTGATTACGAGTGCGACTGACTCCCTGATGGGGGAGATTAAAGAAACGAATATGACGGTTACCTTTTGTGTGATTTTTATTTTTAGTATTTCGATATTTTGCAGCATGTGATTCGCAAATTTGCTTTGATTGATCGGTTGAACCGTCGTTTAGAAGAAGGATTTCAAGGTTAGGATAGTCCTGACTTAGGACGGATTCGATGGTTTGCGGGAGAAAAGAGGCCGCATTATAGATGGGAATAATGACGGAGATGAGTGGATACGAGACTACTTGTTGTTTCTGCATGAAATCTAACAACTCTTATGGTATTTTCTGCCAAAAAATTTAGCAAGCAAGAAGCTAGTGATTTTGTTACACCAGTTGACGGGTTCAGTTTCAATAATCTTGAGCTCTAAAATATTTGATTTTTGGTCGAGGTCGGGATATTTAGTATAGAGAAAGACGTCAAGAAGAAGCTCTGAGATACGGCCAAAGAATCTAGCGTGAAACTCATCGTATTGATTGATTTCAGCTTTGGTAAGGGTTTTTTCAAGATTCATGAGGACATCGAAGAGAAAATTACAGTATTCATTAAAAACCCCTTCTCGCATAATGAAAATATTAAACATATGTGCGGAACGACGAATTTTGAGTCGATCAAATTCGGGAAGATATTCTGGATGGCGATCTTGGATAATTTGACGAGTTCTATCAAGCGGCCCAATGTGTAAGGTGTGAGCGTAGTGGTCATATAGGCTCTCAATGTAATATTTACGTTTTTTCGGGAGAATTATATCATATTTGATATTTTTATCTAAGCTATAGAGAAGAGACTTTAGATAGTCTTTGGTGAGGATCTCTTTGTGGTTTATTTTTGACAGAAAACGGCGGTAATGGACAAGACCGTAGAATGAATTTGGGTCTTGGTCTTTTAATGCTTGATTTTGCCAAAGCCAATAGAGGCCAGTAAGTTCGGAATAGTTATGATTCTTCTTGGAAATATTCTTGCCAGTATTATCGAGAGAGAAGTTGTCAGGTAATTTTATATCTGAATGTTCGGCTTGAAAAAAATGCGAGCCAACTAATAACGGCCGGTATAACGGGTCGTCGGGCATCGTGTAAAGTTTATGAGTTGCAACGATAACCTCCAAGGTTGGGTCGGTTCCCTTTTTCATCTCCCCTATTATACCATAGAAAAATCCTCTCTAGATGAGAGGACTTTCTGAAATTATTCTAACGCTTCTTTTCTTTAACTTCGTTGCGACCGAGGTTTTTCTTGGTTTCTACGAAAACAACGTGTTTTCTTAGAATTGGGTCATATTTTCTCAAGCTGAGCTTGTCGGGGGTATTCATGGTATTCTTCTTAGTGTAATAGGCACGGATACCAGACTCTTCAGATACGAGACCAACGAGTTTGCGTTTTGTATTACTCTTCTTTGACATAATTACGGCTATTTTATCATGGAAATTAGGTTTTGTAAACTAAGTGAAGAAAAGAACTCTAGAGAAATAATGGAGAGAGGTCGGTTACTAATCGGTTTGATTGAAATCATCGGTTTGACTATCTGAATAGTCAATGAATGGCTCTAATCGTTGACTGTTTAAATCATCAAACTTTTGTTCAATTTGGGTCTCATAAGCATTGAGAGATTTAAAGGGCATAAATTGGGCGGCACGCTTGGAGTGGCCAAGTGGGGGGTGTGTGGGATCTTTAAAATGAGGAAGATAGAGAATATCTTGATAAGGATTTTTAAAAAGTTCTGTGCCTGAAGAGTGGTTTTGTTGATTAGCCGGCACGGTGACCTCCTATTTGTTGATTACGTTCACGCATGGTTGCTTCAGGCCGAAAATTCGTACCCAGCATAAGGGCATTTTTACCATAACGTGTTTGGATGTCCAAGGTTGCTTTCTGAAGGCGAAGAGCTTGTTCGGTTTCTTGTTCGGTTTTTACGGGAGAGTCAAAAAGGTTGAGCTGTGTGACCTCAGTAGTATTGTTTTGACTAGATAAAATATGATTGGCAGTGATGCCGACACGACGAACTGTGGCGTGATTTGGCATGATTTTTTGATAGATTTCCAGTGCAGCTTGTGAAATTATTTTTGCACTACTGGTGTTCTGAGGAAGATTTTTGGAAGCGTGAGCTAATGAAGAGCGACTAGGGTCGGATAAGCCTAGATCGAGGATGATTTGATCTGTTAAAAGATTTTTTTGAGTTAAATCGAGGGCGAGGCTATAGGCCATTTCTTTTATAATGGTGATGGCTTCAGCACGGTTATAGGGGCGGTGTAAAACTTGTCCAGAGCAGAGGCAATGGTTGGTGGCCTGATAGTTTTTAATATCAGAAATAGTGGTTGGTTCATAGCCCCAAGCGTGGTCGATGAGTAATTCGGCGTTCACGCCAAAGACTTTAAAGAGCTTGGCGGAGGCAGTAAGAGAATATCTGGCGAGATCGCCCATGGTGTAGATACCAAGATTTTGAAGCCGTCTGGAATAGCCTGGACCAATTCGCCAAAAATCGGTTAAGGGAGTGTGTGTCCATAGTTTTTCACGGTAAGAATACTCTGTGAGTTCGGCAATACGTACGCCGTCCGAATCAGCCGGTAAATGTTTGGCAACGATGTCCATGGCGACTTTTGCGAGATAGAGATTTTCGCCAATACCAACAGTGGCGGTAATACCAGTATGCCCTAGAACATCCTTAACGATGGTGCGAGCGAGTTGATGGGCGGTCATCTGATAGGTCTGAAGATAACTAGTAACATCAAGGAAGGCTTCATCGATAGAATAAATATGAATATCAGTGGGAGCAAGATATTCCGCATAGATACCAAAAATAGAGGTGCTTACGTCAACATATTTCTGCATTCTGGGAGGGGCGATAATAAAAGAGTTCCTAGGTACTTTTTTATAGACCTGGAAAAGACGATCACGGCCACCAACACCAAGAGCTTTGAGGGCGGGAGAAACGGCAAGACAGACCGTTTTGTCGGTGCGAGTAATATCGGCAACCACTAATTTGGTGGTTAGGGGGTCGAGACCGCGATCTACGCATTCGACTGAGGCATAAAAAGATTTAAGATCAATCGCAATGTAAGTGCGAGAGTTGGTGTCTGCCGAGTCTTGTTTTGGTAGAGTTTGATCAAGCATTGATAAAATAATTCCCTGTGGATATTTAAACATAAAATGTTTGGTTGTGGTATAGGACGGCTATCTTTGACAATCTTTAAAATTATATTATAATATATCGGTATCTAGAAGCTATAGCTTCAAAAATTGTTCTTTGAAAAGGAGAAGAAGATGAGAAAAATGCACAATCGTGTCACTACAGTGACGGACCTTGAGAATTCAAATGTAATCACTAATTCAGGTCGACACCATGCTGGGGACGTCTT
>CAUQIL010000023.1:0-8589 GCA_963518195.1 uncultured Candidatus Saccharibacteria bacterium
AAACTCGTATTCATACAAGCTTTGTAATGCAATGATTCTACCGAGGTGCCGATTACTTGCCATTATTTTTCGCTTTTCTTTGTGTTATTTGAAACTTTAGCAGTTCTTGGGGTTTTGACCTTTAGATTAGGGGTCTTTTTGGCTGTTTCAAAAGCCTTAACTGGTGATTTCTTATTAACAGCACGAGCTAATACAAGACGTAGGTGGCTTCGGCGAAGACCGGTCTTTCTTGGGCTGCTTTGCTTTTTAGGTTCAGGCATTAAATGCTCCTTATTAGTATATTGACAATAATTTAGGTTATTATATACAAAAAGTCCTATTTTTTCAAGTGGAGTTTTGAAATTTTGAGGGGTTAAGCTACGATATTGATCAGCTTTGCGCCAGCTGGAATAATTATCTTTTTTGGCTCGCCATTTAGGTATTTTTGAACGTTTTCTTGTGACAAGGCAAGTTCTTTAATTTTTTCTTGATCTGTTAAATCATCGGAATTAATTTCTAACTTAGCGCGAACCTTACCATTAACCTGCACAATAAACTGCACGGTATCTGAAACAAGATAAGCTTCGTTGTATTCAGGCCATTTATCATCAGCTTCTTCTTTTTCTAGAATTTCAGATGCTAGGTGAGGCGCGAAAGGCTTAAGTAACTTAGCTAAGATAATGATATCTTCAGTTGATGCACCGATTTTATAAAGCTCATTAACGTATTCCATCAAGGCGGCTACCGCAGTATTAAAATTGGTATTTGCGATATCTTCTGTAACTTTTTTAATTGTCTTATGTCGTATAAGTTGAGTAGGGGTGCCAGAGCAAAGTCGGTTATCTTGTTGATTAATGGCGAGATTAAAACAACGATTGAGGAAGCGGTAGACTCCACCAATTGCCGTTGTGCTCCAGGCCGCATCTTCGTTATATGGGCCAATGAAGAGTTCGTAGGTCCTTAAGGTATCTGCGCCGTAGCCAGAGTCGATGACATCGAGAGGATCAATCACGTTTCCTTTTGATTTTGACATCTTTTTACCATCAGGGGCGTTAATATAGCCGTTATAAAGAAGCTTTTTGACAGGTTCACGGAATGGAAGATAACCTTGATCGGCAAAGAATTTACACCAGAAACGGATATAGAGCAGATGCGCAACAGCGTGGTCGGCACCGCAATAAATATCGAGAGGCTCCCAGTATTTAACAGCATCTTGTTCCCAAGCCGAAGAGGTGGAGTGTGGTGATGCGTAGCGCCAAAGATACCAGGAGGAACAGGCGTAACCATCTAACGTATCGGTCTCTCGAATCATCTCCTCGCCATCAATAGTAACTTTTAGCCAATCTTCAGCTTTGGCAAGAGCGGAACGGCCAGTTTTATCTGGACGGTAATCTGATACTTCAGGTAATACTACTGGTAATTGATCCTCAGGAATAGCATGTGGTTGGCCATTCTTATCGTAGGCGATTGGAATTGGACAACCCCAGTATCGTTGACGGGAAATAAGCCAATCGCGCATACGATAAGTGACTTTTTTGTTGGCACCAGCTTCTCCAAGGTCTGATAAAATTTGGCTTTCGGCCTCTTTAGAAGTTAAATTATCATATTTTCCTGAATTTAATAGAATACCTCGATCGTGGAAACATTGCAGAGCGTCACCATCATGAGCTTCAGATTGATTGTTTAACTCAACTGGCTTAACCACTGTTTTGATTTTTAGCTGATATTTTGAGGCAAAGGCAAAATCACGTTCATCGTGACCTGGCACTGCCATGACAGCACCATCGCCATAATTAATAAGAACGTAATCTGAAACCCAAATTGGGATTTCTTCTTTAGTGACTGGATTAATAGCGAAGCTGCCAGTAAAGACCCCGGTCTTCTCTTTGTTTTCTTGACGTTCAATTTCCGATTTCTTAATAGCGGCAGCACAGTAGTTTTTTACTTCTTCTTCTGTATCTTTGGTAATTAAATCAGGAATTTTCGGGTGTTCAGGTGCAAGTACCAAAAATGTTGCGCCGCAAATAGTGTCAAGGCGAGTGGTAAAGATATCGATACTATCTTCTTGGTCCTTGACTTTAAATTTCACATTGGCGCCCTCTGATCGTCCAATCCAGTTTTTCTGCATAGTCTTGATTTTTTCTGGCCAATCTAGCTGGTCAATTTCATCTAAAAGCTCGTCAGCATATGCAGTGATCTTAAAGAACCACTGTTTCATCTTTTTCTTTTCGACTTCGGTACCACAACGCCAACAGTGACCATTTTCGACCTGTTCGTTGGCTAAGACAGTTTGGTCGTTAGGACACCACCATTGATAACTTTCTTTTTGATAGGCGAGTCCTTTTTTAAATAGCTGCAAGAAACACCACTGGGTCCATCGGTAATATTCAGGATCTGAGGTATTAATTTCACGATTCCAATCAATATAAAAGCCTAGGCGCTTGGCTTGTTTTCTGAAGTTATTGATATTGGTTTTGGTGGCTTCGGCTGGAGAAATGCCAGTTTTGATTGCATAGTTCTCTGCAGGGAGACCAAAAGTATCGTAGCCAAAAGGTCGGAGTACATTTTTACCATTTTGAGCATAGAATCTTGCCAAAACGTCAACAATAGAAAAATTACGAACATGGCCAACATGAAGACCAGCACCAGATGGATATGGGAACATTTCTGCTAGGAACATTTTTTCTGCACCAGCTTCTTCAGCACGAAAAGCTTGCTCAGTGTCCCAAATCTTTTGCCATTTTTCTTCTATTTTTGTTGGATTATATCTTTCCATAATAACTCCCTAGTCTTATTTATTATACCAGAGTTTAAGATTGATTTAAATTTATACCGTATCTCAAATAGAAGAGGAGGATGGCAGTAGCGATGGAAACATTAAAAGATTCTTTTTGGCCAGACATGGGGATCTCCAAAAATAAATCAATAAATCGATGAAGTTCCGACGAGATCCCTTCCACTTCTTCTCCGAGAATTAGAGCAACCTTAGAGCCCAGTAGATTTGGAAGAGAATGTTCGATGATTTGATGTAGACGAGTATCTTCTAAATTATTCTCTAAACCCACGATTTGATACCCCTGAGCCTTTAGGGTGCGAATTGATTCAATTATATCTTGAGAATATGAAGATAGTAGGGTCTTCTCGGCGCCAAGCGCGGTTTTATGAATTTGATTCGTTATTTTTTCTGCAAGATGAGGTAGGAGAGTTGAATGAGGGATTGGGGCTGGGGTAAAACCAGAGTAAATAATTTGATCTACGGAAAAACCGTCGGCAGTTCGAAGAATAGAACCAACATTGTAGGTTGAACGGATATTATGTAGAATTAAGACGATTTCCATATCTCTATTTTATCATGTCTATTCAGGGGTTATTTTGTTATAATAAGCTTATGGATAAAATTACAGAAGAATGGCTAAATGAATTATCAGCCAATAAAATTTCAGGGCCAGACGTTGACCGTTCTTTAGCTTATGCTAAGGATTTACTAAAAGGCCTGTCAACGATTCGTCGATTTTCGCAAGGGGTAACAATTTTCGGGTCGGCTAGAACACCAGAGACGGACAAGTATTACATTAAGGCTCGCGAACTAGGACGTTTACTAGCGGAAAATGGCCATCCAGTAATCACTGGTGGTGGTCCTGGGATCATGGAAGCGGCCAACCGTGGCGCATATGAATATGGGGGGCGCAGTGTGGGACTAAATATTAAGTTGCCTTTTGAACAACACGAGAATCCTTATCTTACGGACTCAATGGAGTTTAATTACTTTTTTGCTCGTAAGGTGATGCTAGTGATGTCTAGCAAGGCTTATGCTTTTTTCCCTGGCGGACTAGGTACACTTGATGAAATGTCTGAGGTTTTAATTCTAATTCAAACAGGTAAGATGCCCAAAATGCCATGTTTTTTGATTGGTAAGTCATATTGGCGCCCGCTAGTTAAGTTCTTCAAGACTACCATGCTAAAAAACAAGATGATTAAGGAAGAGGATCTTGATCTTTTTGTAATGACAGACGATATTACAGAAGTGGTGCTAGCAGCAAACAAAATTGGTCACATCAATATTAACGATAATATTTATAATCGCGTTAAATCAGTATAAAGATTTATTAAAAAATATGAGGCTTCTACCTCATATTTTTTATAAATAAAGTCGCTGAATTGGCATTGGATGATATTTTTCATTCGCTGAAAGTATACCCTTAGTAGAGCCGATTTCGGAAATAACTGAGGTAGCATTAGCGGCAGCAGCAATGAGGCTGTGTTTAAAATCTAAACCATCGAGAAGGCCGGCAAGAAAACCAGAACCAAAGGCATCACCTGCACCCGTAGGATCGACAGGGGCTTTTTGTTCATATTCAGCCAGACGATAGATTTCTTCTCCAGACTTGGCAATACTACCACTAGCGCCCGCGGTGATGATTACCGTCTTAGTATATGCAGAAAGCTTGGTGATGAGTTCTTCAAGAATTTCTCCGCCAACTAACATCTTGGCTTCTTGTTGATTAACAAGCAGAACATCAATATCAGACAAAAGTCCTAAGACTTTTCTCTTTTGTTTTAGTTCTAGTTCGCCGGGGTTCCAGAGAATTTTAATTTGTTTTTCTTTAGCCTGTTCAATAAATTCTAGAGCCTTATCTAAATCGCCATTTAGAGTTGTGAGATATAGCCAATCTGGATTAGCTAGATTAAGATCGTGAGACTCTAAATTATTTGAGGTTTTAGCTGCGCCTAGACAGTTCATGGTGGTCCTGGTGGCGGTTTTTGAATCCAGCAGAACAACGGAGGTACCAGTCTGAAGCGGAAGCTGATTTAGATAACTCGTATCAACGCTTTCATCGATCAAAAAATCCTTAATAGCTTCTGCCGAGCGATCCTGGCCGAGATTACTAATTAAGATTGACTGGTGACCATGACGCGCAAATGTTACAGCCACGTTAACGCCACTACCACCTAACTGATAATAGATCTGGTCGATATCGACTTTCTCGCCGATAGAGACTTTTTGTTTATTAATAATAAAATCATCATGATCTACTAGTATAATCTGCTGCATTGCCGCACCAATAGTAAGGACACGAAAGATTGGCTGCTCTTTGTAGTGGACTTTACGATAAAATTTTGAAGCGACCATTACATGATCCCCCGTTTTTTTGATTCCTCAACAAGCTGATCAAAGGCCGCTTTTTTGTCTTGTGTTTTTGAAATAGCGGAGCCAACATTAATAACATTTAGGTCAGCGTGTGCAAGAGCGCGAACATTGGTTAGGTTTGCACCGCCATCCCAGCCAATTTCTACTACAGGATTAATTTCACGAATGAGCTTAATTTTTTCTATCTGTAACAGATCTGCTTGGCCGCCTTGTTTACCGAGGGAGCCAGCAAAAATAAGAACATGGTCCACAGCTTCAATGTAGGCCTTAACTAGACCGGGATAAGTCCCTGGTAAAAGCGCTAGTCCTGTTTTAATACCGGCCTTTTTAAATTCACTAAAGAATGGGGATAAATCCTCGCTAGCCTCGGCATGTAAGATACAGAGTGATGGTTTGAGCCGGAGAAGATGGGGGAGATGATCGCTTGGTCTTGCTGACATCAGATGTAGATCGAAAGAAACTCCTTGAGGTAGACCAGCAATTGTGGATTCTGGGAGGCTTTTGTCGGCCGTGAAGGTGCCATCCATCAGATCAATCTGAATTCTTTTAGCAAACTGCGGATAGGTCTGCAACTGTGCCGCAAAAACCTGCGGATCATTAGTTAGAATTGTAGGTACTATATATACATCCTCACCCATAGTTTTCCTTTATTAATAAATTGATTCCTCATCAAGTCGTTGGTTGCGCCTAATATATCTTTCTTCGGGAAGAAAATTACCGCGAAGGAACATATCGATGGCCTGATCAATATTTGCATCATCCATAAAATCAGAAGAAAGACAGAGGACATTAGCATCATTATGAAGTCGACCAAGACGAACTAACTCTGGAGTGTAGCCACAGATGGCACGTATTCCCTTAAAGCGATTGGCCTGGATGGCAATACCGTGGGCTGAGCCACAGATGAGAATGCCGCGAGAATTAGCAGTTTCCCTGACGGCGCGTGAGACTGCGATGGCGTAATCGTTAAAATCATCGTCTGGACGAATAGTCTCTGGACCGAGATCGACAATTTCATAGCTATCTTTCCATTCGGAGTTTGCTAAAGTGGCTAGAATATGTTGTTTGGCGACGAAGCCACGGTGGTCTGAACCAATAAAAATTCTTGGCATATTAGTTTTTCCCAAAATCAGCGGCTAGTTCTACGAGACGGTTTGAATAGCCCCATTCATTATCATACCAAGCAACCACTTTTACTAAGTTCTTATCAACCACATTAATAAGCGGAAGATCGACAATACTGGAGTGAGAATTACCACGATAGTCAATCGAAACAAGAGGCTCTTCAGAGACACCAAGGATGCCTTCATAGAATGGTTCTTTGGCAGCATTTTTAAAGACTTCCTGAAGTTCTTCTATAGTAGTGTCTTTCTTCAGGACTGCAGTAATATCGGCAAGAGAGACAACTGGGGTCGGAACACGAATCGAGAGGCCGTCAAATTTACCTTTGAGGGCAGGAATGGTGAGGGCTGCAGCCTTGGAAGCGCCGGTTGAAGTAGGAACAATATTTTCAGCTGCGGCGCGAGCCTCACGAAGGTCCTTGGCAGGAGCATCTAGGATGCGCTGAGAAGCGGTGTAGGAATGAACAGTGGTCATAAGAGCTTTTTCGATACCAAAGTTATCTTCAAGTACCTTCATAACTGGAGCAATACAGTTGGTGGTACATGATGCATTGGATATAATCTTATCATCTTCCGTCACAGTATCTTCATTAACGCCAATGACGATGGTTTTGGCACCTTCACCTTTGGCTGGAGCGGAAATGACTACCTTCTGAGCGCCAGCTTCGAGATGGGCGGCGGCTTTAGCTGGATCTGTGAAAAAGCCTGTCGATTCAATCACTACATCAACACGATGATCTTTCCATGGAAGATTTTTTGGTTCTTTCTCTGCATAGACGCGGATTTTTTCGCCGTCAACAATAAGGTTCTCTTCGTCAAATTTAACATCGCGGTCATAAGTACCGTAACTTGAATCGTGTTTTAACAAATGGGCTAGCGTCTTGGTATCTGTTAAGTCATTGATGGCAACGACCTTGACGTCACGACGCTCAAAAGCAATCTTGAAGGCATTACGACCGATGCGACCGAAGCCGTTAATTGCAAGTTTTATCATTTTACCTCCTTATTTTAGATTATTATAGCATATCAGCTTAGGCTTAAGGGGATTTAGTATGAGAATAATCTATGTTAAATGGGAACTTTTCAATAAAAAAACACCACCGAAGTGGTGTTTTTAGAAAACTCTTGATTAGCCGCGAGCAAAGTGCGCAAAAGCACGGTTGGCTTCAGCCATGCGGTGTGTATCTTCCTTCTTCTTGAAGGCAGCGCCGGTTGCATTGTAGGCATCGACGATTTCGGCTTCAAGACGACGTTCGTATGGCATACCCTTACGAGCACGAGCAGAGACAACGAGCCATGAGAAGGCAAAGTGCATCTGACGGTGGCCGGAAATTGGGAATGGAATTTGGTAGTTAGCACCACCAACACGGCGAGATTTAACTTCAAAATCTGGAGAAACATTGGAGATTGCTTTTTCAAGAACTTCAACTGGATTCTCAGAACCAAGTTTCTTTGCTGCACCTTCGATAGCAGAGTAAACTGCACGTTCAGCAACTTGTTTCTTACCATTAAGCATGGATTTGTTAATCAAACGCTGAACAAGAATGGATTGGTAGCGGCGGTCTGGATTAACTTTACGTTCAAGCGATTTAGTAGTTTTACGTGGCATAATTACTTACCCTCCTTCTTGGCGCCATACTTTGAGCGACCCTGTTTGCGACCGTTAACACCCTGAAGATCGAGGGTGCCACGGACGATGTGATAGCGGACACCTGGAAGATCAGGCACACGACCACCACGAACGAGAACAACAGCGTGCTCCTGTAGGTTGTGACCTTCACCACCGATGTAAGCCCAAACTTCTTGACCGTTAGTAAGACGAACACGAGCTACTTTACGAAGAGCTGAGTTTGGTTTCTTTGGGGTTTTAGTGGTGACTTTGATACAAACACCACGTTTTAATGGAGCTGGCTGATCGTAGTAACGAGTCTTAAGAGTATTGACAATACTACCAAGAGCTGGTGACTTAGACTTTCTTGCAGCCACTTTACGTGGTTTCCTAATCAATTGATTGATTGTTGGCATTTTATCCTCTTATATTAAATCGATTTATAGTTTTACCTTTTCGGTTTGAAGTCTCTCAACTTCGTAGCGTCCTCCTTTACAGCAATGGGATTCCGCTTGAAACTCTTATAATATTATACTACTTGTCGATAGTTTCGTCAATTTCAAGTTTTTTAGGATTTACATAGTCTGTAAGATTAACAAATCTGTCAAAATTTGAGTTTTAAGTGTTTCCCTTAATAAGCATCGAGATTTGCGCCGTATTTTCGGAGGAGATCTATGTTATCTTTAATGCCTTTTTCGTCTAGTCTTTTTATTACGTTATCAACATCTGCG
>CAUQIL010000024.1:0-8584 GCA_963518195.1 uncultured Candidatus Saccharibacteria bacterium
TGGCAAATTTTTGCACTTTCCTCTAAATTATACGATAAAACACCTAAAGTTTCCTCATTCATCGGAACGCCATATTGTTTGCAAACATCAACCCTTCTTTGCAATTCTGTCGACCCATTTCTCAAAAGACTTTCAGCAGGGGGTATACCGTTTTCGTCGCATATTTCGTAACATGCCTTTCTTTGCAGGTATTCATCAAACCCCTCACCATTTTGAGGTCTTACGGTGACACCTATCAATTCTTGTTCATATAGACTAACTTTATCCTGTATATTTGGGTTTTTACGTACGAGGTTAACCATAAAATCGTTTGAAAGTATCTTCTTTTTGGCATTTAATACCATAAGGTTATCAAAAAGTTTTTGACCATCTTCATCGGATGACATAGAAAATTGTTGTGCAACAAAGGATTCTAAGATATTCGTTCCGTCTTGATTTGTTGGAAAATATTTATCAACAAGTTCGCCAATATCATCGGAAGTTTGGCGAATAGCATTATTGGAGTATTGTTGTATAATTTGCATGGCTTTATCTACACTCCATCCATGTTGCATTTCTTGTACTTTTTCCCCCATCTGGCGACCATTCTCAGATAGAGTTCGTTTAGCATCGACTATCACAACGGGTATCCCGAAATCAGCAGCAGCTTTTTTCGACTGTTCATATTTTAGATCATCATGGTACTTTTCTGAAGTTTTAATGTAAACAACGTAATCCGGCTGACGACGTTGTTCTATACCGTTTTCGTCTATATAAAATCTAGACATTACAGTTTCAGTATGTATAGCAGAGCTACTATCATCGATCATATCATCAATACTCATAAAGCGTTGCCCGCATCCATCATAGGTGGTCGGCGAAACTCCTTGATAGTCGTTATAACTACTAACATCTAGAGTGCGTCTTCTTCTGTGTATGGTTGCATCATCCCCAAGAGAATTCTCTACAACTGCATCATCATCGATATTTGAAAACCCATATGTAACGGTTGGGTTTTCAGCCGATGCCGCACTTGTGCCGTAGTAAAATAAATGGTTAGCGGAAATCAGTGATGTGGAGAATGACAGCGTGGCTCGCGATGGCCTATTCCATTGTTTCGCGTAATTTACAAATTTCTCTTGACCGTAATTAGAAAAAGCACCATCTGACCTCACGATCATTTTAAAATTAGTGCCAGCATCAACAATTTTGACGCCATCTTCCAAAACTATTTCTTTATTACTAGGATTGAATAACTCTCGCCTGTAACTATCTGAGTATAATCTCTGGGCACCTATCTGAAAATCTGGATATCGCGAAAGTTCCGTGTCTGGTGAATTTTCTAACATCGATTCAAAATCGTTGATATTACGCGTAACCACAAGTTGTTTTAGATTTCCAAGAAAATCTCGCATTTCAGCATATTTCTCAGTTGATACATTTTCAACTTTGTAACCGTATTTTTGTACCAAAATTTTCGATTCATCGAGCGAAAGGTTATATTTCTTTAAAAGCGAAAAATTTTCAAAGGCTTCAGTATCATTGTTTATTCGAGCTTCATCGATTTTTTCATTGACAATTGTATCTATTTTCCCTAAATCTTCTGCACTTGATAAACCTAAGTAATTGTCTTTATGCATAATGATTTTACTGAATGCATCTATATCTATTGGTTGTTCTGACGTCGAGACGGAGTGCAATAATTCCGAGAATTTTTCGTTGTTAAAACTATTCAGCGTCGCCATAAAATATGGTCGCCAGTTTTCATTAGACGGATACACATTGACAATATCCACAAAAAGTTTTCTTGACTCCTCTGGTATCTTTAACAGTTGCTCTTGGACCGGCTTAATTGACGTAATGTCGACATTTTTATCACCAAGCATATCAAATAGCTCGCTGTTCATATATTCTTCTACGAGCGTATTATCGACATCTAAGTTCGATTCACGGATTCGATCAATGCTCGACTTTAGAAAATTCTCAGTTTTTGTTTTTTCGGCTAAGGAAGTTTCTTGCGGAAAAGGTATTTTTCTAAGATCATCCCAAGTAGTTTCAGTATTATCGGATGTTGAATCAATTACCTCACTTCTTTCAAGTTTTTCACCCATAACGAGTCCTGTTTAACTATTAAAATTATATTATAAACTGTACAAAAAATCAGCCCGATTACTACGATTAGCCACTCCGCCAAGACACGCGTCGTAACGTGCATCTCAAATTCATGGAGTGCAATGTTGTTCGATGTATTTAGTCCTTTTTAATGACTTTGAATAAAAAGAAGACCTCTTTCGAGATCGCAATCAATTATTCTAGTTAATGCTAAAATTAAACTATGGAAAATACTCATACTTCTCACGAAAATATAAATTATGATGATGCCAAGAATAGTCTGAATGACTTCGTCGAAGCCATGGCGGATATGGGGGATTTCGACCGAAAATTCCTGCATTGATAGTCTCACCAGTATCGATGGAATCGGCCCTAAAAAAGCCAAGAAAATCAAAGAAGTATTAGAACAGCATAGTTTACGCACAAAACTTTCTAATGAGGAGTATTTTCTGGTTAATATTATTGCTAATGAAAATAACTCCGAATTAATCAAAAAGTTTTGGGAAAACCCAATGTCAGATGAGCAGAAAAATTGCCTTTATGATCTTCTTCGCTCAGGTTTATTCGAGAAGGAGAACACAGTTTTGAAGCTTCACTACGGATTGGGCTGCGAGCACATGTCATTTGAAGAAATCTGTCAAAAATATTGCTCTACCAGAGAGCGCATTAAGCAGATTCTGGCAAAAGCAGAAAGAAAACTGAAACGTCCAGGCATAAAGCGACAATTAGAACTGCTGATGGAGAGCAGGTTAGAAATTCAATCGCGTTTATTGGCAACGGAAGAGGAATTATCTGTCGCAAGGAAAACTCTCGAGTATTATGAGAAGAAGTACGGAAAAACAAAACCTGTTGACGGTCCAATTAAGATACTCAACTTATCATTTCGTACTTATAACAGTCTGAAACGCGCTGGGATAAATACGATTGAAGAGGCGAGGAATGCCGACTTGACCAAGCTACGCAATTTTGGTCGTCATTCTATGGAAGAGGTGACCGAAAAAATAAACAGCTTGTGACTAACCTATGCACTTTGTTAAAAGCTCTCGCTTCGGCGGGGTTTTTCATAAGTTGTATTGACAAATCGGAAAAGTATTCTATAATATGACCGTAAACCTCGTGGTTTAGGCACTTTTACAGCAAAAGATTTAGACTTGTTGTTTCTGTGTTTATCCCTGAGGTTTGTTTTATTTATTTGTCGTAACCGTTTTTTTATTATAAGGAGGAAAAGTTATGGGAAGAGATATTACATGGCCGGCAGGAAATTATGACGAAGTAAGTTTATATACCGATGTTAAGCTTACACATCAATGCTATGAAGGCTACAGAGGTTATGAAAGCGCCGAGAGACAGTTAGGCAAAAGATTCGTAGTTGATGCAGATGGAAAGGCTAAAAAAGGATTTAATAGTTGGACCCTGTTGGAAGAAGAAGCATACGCTCCGACCGACTATGAGAAGTACAAAACAGTATTTTTGAGACCCGGAGACTTTATTATTACGTCCCTAAGGTCAGAAAACGAGAAAAGAGCTAAGCTCAAATTACTGATATACAAGGTTGGTAAATCTCCGGACAATCCAAGACTTGGCGAAGGATTTGATGAAATCTGTCCAAAATTAGAATTTGAGCTTGACAGCTTTTGGAGTGACATACCGGATTCGGAATGGACTAGTCAAATACCTGAAATTTTACACAAAGCAGTGAGAAAGGCCTTTAAGATCCCAAAGCGGGTCTTAAAGGTCAAAAACTAAATCTTTTTTATCGTAACAAAGGTCCACAGAAGTGGACCTTTTGACTTTTTGAAAAACTTGATTAGCTTAAGACCCTTGATTCAAGTGGGAATATTGTGTTTTTAAGAGAACCAAACACTGAATATATCACCATCTGGGATAAAAGCATATGCCCATAATTCTTGGAAACCATTTTATTGAGGAGTATTTTATACTCCTCTTTTTTATGATTTAATTTCAAAAAGCGAAAACATCCCAAATAAATATTTAGAAATTTCGTCATCCGCATAACTTGCGATTTCCAAAGTTTCAATTCTTCTTGGGATAGCCTCTAAATTTTCGAATCCTCCCTCACGATAACACTCAAGCTCAGCCTCGACACCATGATGTGAGTAAGTATTCACTAGTAGATATTTTTGATTAGTCGACTGATTTTTGATAACCCAGAAGAATTCACTCTCACCAAAAGAGCCTTCTCCTTCTACTGAATATCGGCCTTCTGGCATTTGATATTTTGAAATAACATCGCTTAATCTACTTTCGCTCATTTGCATAATTGTAATGCTCCATTTATTCACAAGTTATATATTATATAGTACATCCATCGTAAAACTACAAGTTACTGTCTAAGTTAAAAAGTATACACAACTTTCGTATGAAGAACGAGTAGTAATTGAAAAATTGCGCAAAAAATCAAAGAGCATTCACGAGATAGTCAAAAACCTAGGGCGCAATGTTTCAACAATATCCAGAGAACTTAAAAGAAACCAAATCTCCCAAAGAAAAGCACGGGACTCTCCGTACTTTTTCATTTACAATACTATTGCTCTAAAGTCTGCATATTTATCGGCGAAAGCGTCTTCGATTTTCTTACCAGTTTTCTTAAGATATTTTTTCACTAAATAATACCCGAGTGAATATCCGGCCCAGCGGGGAAGTTCATTGCTCCCATTGAAGAAGATCGTGTCGTAATCGTAATAGTTTAAATCCAGCTGACTACGAAGTATTTCAAGAATCTTTTCATTTTCCTCATCACTTCGTTCCAGAATAGTTTTAATAAATACTGTTTTTTCAGTCCGATCCTTAATGAATTCTGCCTCAAGATAAGTTGCAATACCTTCGCTAACCATCCCGTCAAGTAGTGAGTTGATCCACTCGTCGTTTTTTACCCCAGCGAGCTGCGTGGCAAAGTTCATGCACTAACATCTCAGTCATTTTAGATTTAGTTAATTTCTCTTCATCCACGCAGATGGTAATTAGGTCGCTCCAATACGTACGCCCACCAACCCCATCCTCTGGAATTAACACGAAAGGCATATGGTTCGTAATCATCAAATCTATATCCCAATTTATATTGAGCCTAGAAAAAGTATATAGTTCAGCCTTTTTAACAGCTTCTTTAATCATTTGTTCTGCATTTCGCAAATTCCCGTTCGAATTAGCCAGTAATACATTAATCTTGTTCATAATTTTTTCTCACAAACTCTAACATACGCTTTGCCGACTCCGGATCGTTCCTATCGACCCAGAAAAAGCTCTCTTCAACACCACGCTTTTTTAACTCATCCCGTTCATACTGAGCGATATTATCATCAAGCCAAACAAATGGAGTATTAAAATCAATCGCCTCAACCTTCGAACCTATCCAATCAGTCTGATTAACACTCTTGCTTAGGCGACCGACCAATTCTTCATCAAACTCTTCCGAAAGCGCCCGCGGCGCATGGTTAACCCCACCACAGCAATAAGTAGTCAGCCAATATACAACACAATTATCCAAACAAAACTCAAGAAACTTTTCGATATCCTCTTTTGGAGATGCACAACCTTTCAGCACTCCATCCACATCTAAATAAATGTTTAATATCTTGTTTCTATCCATTGTTCTAATGCATATAGTAAAGTCTACTTAACATATAAGATAAGAGAATAATAGTAAAATACCCCCTACGCCTTATTAATCTTATCCCTCATCTTAAATTTTAGATATCTCAGCAATATTGCCGCCGCAATCGCCACCACCGCAACCACACCATTCAAGAGCCAGTTCGTCTGAGGGGTCTTCGTTTCACTCTTTAAACTCACATCCTCTTCGCAATGACCGGTCACCCTGCCGTCCGCACCCCTAGTACAACTTTCATCCTTATCAGTAAATGTCTCCTCGAGAGTTTCATCGTTCTCCTTATCTACCGCCTCAAGACTATTCTTATTCTCGTCCTTTACCTCAGTTGCCAATCTAACCATTTTCTTATTTTCATCCATATTACCATTATTATAACACCTTCTTTATACTCTCTTTATCATCCTTAAAAAGGCCAGCCGCACCTCTTCGTCGTCTCTAAAATCTTTTGCCTCAAACAATTCATCACGCACAAATTGATTATAGGTCGCAACAGTCATTGGCGTAAAATGATACATTCCGCCCCCTTCAGGTTCAATCCTTTTAAAAAACAGTTCACCATTTTCCGTCCACACCTCACTCGCGGTCATTCGTCGCCAATAAACAGTATCAAACCACTCCAAAAAATACACCCAGCCATCCCCCAGATTCCCATTCTCATGTTTGTATCCATTCTCGTGACTACCAATACCTCCATTATCACCCAAAGCCGCATCCTCATTCCTACGAACTCCCTTCTGGATCTTTAAACCCACCGCCACAAGTACCGACTCATCCTGGTTCGATTCGACATAATATACCTGCTCCTCAAAATCTCTATTCATGGTTTAAAACCTCCGCCATTGCGCTCCCTAGTACTACCGACTCCCGCGCCACAATCACCTCTTCAATCTTCTTTCCATTCAACTCATGCACTCCCGTTTCATGCAGCTTCTCAATTATCTCCTCCCTAAATTGAGCATCCACCTCAACCCCTTCAATATATTCCGCTCCAATCCCCATCCGAAACATCTGCTCATTATTTCTTATATAATCTCCACTATTTGCCACAAAATCAAATACTTCATCAGGAGACATACGTTTTTTGAACTCACTTCGATCAGTCGACCCATAAGTATCAGAGGAATAACTATACCAATCCGTGCGATCGAAAATCTCAGGCTTCAAAATCAATACCACCCCTCCCAGCTCCGCTCGTTTTTCCTTTCCCATAATCCGCGTAAACACATTATCCGCTCCCCCAGAATCCATATCTCTCACCGAAGAAAGTCCGCCTCGCATCAAACCTCGAGAAAAACGCTCCGTGGTACACATCAACCCTTGCGTTAAGACCATCTTCAAATCTTCATCCGACGCTATCCCCATGTTATGTATCGCCCTCAGATCATCACCATATTTCTCTAAGTATTCAAGATACTTGCCTTCCTCCACTAAGGTTGAATAACCAGGGAAGACCTCTTTTCGCTCAAGTCTCTCTGCACGTTCTTTCTCCTCTGCAGATAACTCCCCTTCAATCTTATACTGCCATTTCAAGCGTGATTCCTTATATTCTTGCGCCGCTTCCTCGGTCACCTCGGAAAGTGCATTATTTATCCCAAGATCTTTTTCTAAAATTTCATCAACTGTCTGCTCAATTTCTATCGGATCCATTCCAGCCGGCATTTCAATTTTTACCAAACCTAGTGCGCTTCGCACTAAACCACTCTGGTTATTATTCGTATAGATCGTCGCCAGCCGTCCTCTTGCACGCTTTGTGGGATCGGCAATATAAACCTTAATATCACCTTTTTGTAGCACAAAAGCCTGGCAAAGTTCTTGCGGCCTCTTATTATTCACCCCTTCGTAAACAAACTTGTCCACATATATCTTCTCATCCATCTCTCCTATTTCACTCTCTGTCAAATTCAACTCTCGTTTACGTTCTTCGAGCTCGAGATATTTTCGCTTCAATGCAGCAATCAGGCTACTGTGATCTCGCACCTTCAATCGTACCTCTGTCAACCCCACATCTGATTTATCGATAATATCAATTCTTTGTCCCTCAATATGATCACGATCACAAATCACCTCAGTCCTCATTCGTAGCATCCCCTCATGAGACCTCTCCAGCTCCTGATTTTTTAACCCTTGCAATGCTTCACTCACCGATACTCGTCGATGTAACTTCGCAGTTTCTCTTTTGTCATTTTCATCCGTATATTTATCAATCAAATACTCTCTTCGCCCCAAAAGCCCCTGCAATATTCGCTCACGCGTCTTCCCAGATATTCCTGATTGATTAACAATCGAAAGAATATCTTCTGGCTGCACTTTATGCACAAATTCTTGCGCCTGTCTTTGAATCTCCTCTTCGGTTATGTCACCAAAAACCTCCCCAGTTTGCCGCCCTCGTACACGCATTGATTCGAGCTCAGGAATCTCCTTCGCGCTAAATTCTTTATCTCCACCCTGCGCCCGAAAAATTAATGACCCTCCATTATCGATCCGATAAAAACCATCCTGGTTTTGCACAATATTGTCATACATCGCCCCTACAACATCCCAGTTTGCCAAGAACGCATCCGCCACAAACCCATTCTGCACATCAAAGCTCGCCGCTTGATCTACTGCCGCTACCGACCGCGCATTCTCAACTGCCGCTGAAGCAATTGCCTCTCGTCCATCTATCACCAGTCTCTCAGTGTGCGCCGCCTTAATGCCAGCCTTTTCATAGATCGCATTAGCGATAAATTCCGCCCGCCCCTGATTTGGATTTTCGTAAAATTTTACATAATATTTTTCACCATTCTGCTTCTCGAACCAACCACCCTCATTTGAGCCAAGTTTTTCACTAACCCTCTTTACGTCCCAGATCGGAGGCCTTAGTTC
>CAUQIL010000025.1:0-8488 GCA_963518195.1 uncultured Candidatus Saccharibacteria bacterium
CTAAGTTCTGAGCTCCGTGATGGACTTATTATTATGAAGGATGGTTCCTTTCGTGCCGTTATCGCCTGTAAGTCCATTAACTATGACCTCATGTCGGAACCAGAACGTGATGGTGTCGAATATGGCTATAAGGGCGTTCTTAATTCACTAGAGTTCCCAATTCAAATTCTCGTCCGTTCACAACGCATCGATATCGCACCATATCTCGAACGTCTCGCCAATATTAGACGCAATAACGACAATATGCTCCTTGGTGTATTAATGGATGACTATATTAACTTTATTGACCAAGTTTCTCAAGAAGCTAATATTATGGACAAATCTTTCTTTGTCGTTGTCCCATATTATTCTTCTGCTGATCTCGAAAAAGCCAGCACTCAAAGCAAAAACATTTTTAGTCTCTTCTTCGGCACCCGCGAAGGCGAAATTACTCGTATTGATCGCAACACCTATGATAAAGCCGTTACAGAAATTAATAATCGTGTACAGGCAGTTATCGGCGGTCTCTTTAATATTGGTATTCATTCTGTTCGTCTAAACACCAAAGAGCTTGCCGAGCTCTTCTACAACTTCAATAACCCCGATACTGCCGTTCGTGAACCATTTATTGATTTTAATAAAATGGGCACCATTTACACTAAAAAAGGTGAGGCACCACAAAAATAAGCGAAAGTAAGGATATATATGGCAAAAAGAAAACCCACCGCTGCTGAACTGGCAGCCCAAGCTCAATCAATGGAAGACGCTGAAGTACAGCGCGCATTTGAACAGGGTATTACCACCCTGCGTGACCTCATTTCACCATCCTCAATTGAAATTCAATCTGATCATTTTCGTCTCGGCACCAAATACGGGCGCACTCTCTATATCTATGGCTACCCTCGTACTATTAGCACCGGTTGGCTTAGTCCTCTCATTAATATGGATGAGATTCTCGACATCTCAATTTATATTTACCCAGTCGACACAGGCGTAATTATGAAAAACCTCCGTAAGAAAGTTACTCAGCTTGAAGCTGATATTTCTCTTAACGCTGAAAAAGGTCGTATTCGTAATCCTGAAACCGAACACGCCATCCAGGATGCGGAAGAACTTCGTGATGATCTTCAACTCGGTCGTGAAAAATTTTTCCGCTTTGGTCTCTATGTTACTCTTTGGGCTGATTCACTTGATGAATTAAACTTCGTTCAACATAAAATTGAAAATTACTTTGGCTCATCCATGATCTTTTCTAAAGTTGCCACCTCTCAACAAGAGCAGGGAATGAATTCCACCATGCCAATGGCCACCGACCAACTCATGATCCGTCGCAACATGAATACCAGCGCCATCTCCACTTCCTTCCCATTCACCTCCGCCGACCTTACTCAAGAAAAAGGCATTCTTTACGGCGTCAATCTTCATAACAATGGTCTTGTCATTTTCGACCGCTTCACACTTGAAAACGCCAACCTTGTTGTCTTCGCTAAATCTGGTGCTGGTAAATCCTTCGCCGTTAAGCTCGAGGCTGTTCGTTCCATGATGATGGGTAGCGAAATTGTTATTATTGACCCTGAAAACGAATATCAAAAACTCTGTGACGCCGTCGGCGGTTCCTATGTCCGCCTCTCACTTAATTCTGATGTACGTATTAATCCTTTTGACCTTCCAAAAGTTATTGACTCCGAAGATGCTTCTGACGCTCTTCGCGCCAACCTTGTCACCCTTCACGGCCTCTTCCGGCTTATGCTTGGCGGTACACAGTCCGGTCCTGGTGGTCAAACTGTTGCCGCCCTCACTCCAAGCGAGGAAGCCGACCTCGACCAGGCCCTCATTGATACCTATGCTCGCGCTGGTATTACTTCAGATCCTTTAACCCATCAATCCACCCCTCCTACCATCGTTAATCTCTACGATACTCTCCTTCATATGGGCGGATCTGGCCCACAACTTGCTCAGCGCCTTCGTAAATATTCCACTGGTACCTTCGCTGGTATTTTCTCCCAGCAATCCAATATTGATATCAATAACCAAATGGTCGTCTTTAATATTCGCGATCTCGAAGACGAACTTCGTCCAGTTGCCATGTATATTGTCCTAAATCACATTTGGAATATTGTTCGTGCCAAACAAAAAAGACGTCTCTTAATTGTTGATGAGGCCTGGCAATTAATGAAATATGATGACTCCGCTAGCTTCCTCTTCTCACTTGCTAAACGTGCTCGTAAATATTATCTTGGTCTCACCACTATCACTCAGGACGTCGAAGACTTTATGTCCAGCAAAATGGGCCGCGCCATTGTCATGAACTCCTCTATGCAATTACTCTTAAAGCAATCGTCCGCTGCCGTTGATGTTTTGTCTGATGTTTTCAAACTTACCTCAGCCGAGCGTCAGCTACTCTCCAGTCTCCCCGTTGGTCAAGGTCTTTTCTTTGCTGGTCAATCTCACGTCCATATCCAAATCGTTGCCTCTGAAACTGAAACCGGTCTCATCACCACCAGTCCAGTTCGCTATAATCGCTGATTTTATCTGATTTTTCTGGCGCCCTTTCATAACGCTAATGTTCGCCAAAAAATCTAATTTCTTATATAATATAGATATGCCAAAGGTCTATTATGGTAAGGATTCTATTACTCCTAGTTTTTTGCAGTCAAATCATGATTCCGATTCTGAAATCTTTCGCTCCCAAGTAGCTAAAGACTCTTTACGCCAATCCGAAGAATCCTCCCTTGAGAGCAGCTATAATCAAAATAGCCATGAAGCCGACGTAAAAGACCTAGAACAAAAACCTTTTTACACAGGTAGTACCCAAACGATCAAAAAAACATCCAAAAAATCCCTCAGTTCTCGTTTGCGTACTGCTAAAAAACTCAAAAAATACTCACCACTCATTCTTGCAGTTGGTGTTTTTCTGGCTGTTGTTGTTTTTCTTTTTGTGTCTGTTAGTACCCTTGGCCACCAGATTGAAACCCTAATCACTCGTGCCACCGATACTATGTTTGGCTCATATTCTGAAAACACCATCCGTATTACTGAAGAACTTCTCGCAAAAAAACAGGGTACTTTCCCAAAATATTTTGAAACCCGCCTCAAAACCAATGGTATTGAAGTTGCTGACAAGGGCGACAGCTATAATTTTCTTTACGATGGCGCCACCATCACACCTGAGAATTTCCGTAATTTCTACACTAAAAACGTTCCTTTCCAAGAAGCTTTCACTAAAGCTAAGCGCGCCCGTTCCTCAAATTTCTTTGATAAACCCGCTGTCATGAATCTCGCCAAAATCGGTATCACTCGAAATCTTTATTCGGCCTATCGCTCTACTGGTAATCACGAAACTGACACTAAAAATTACCACACCACCGAAGAAGGCGTCTTTGGTGAAAAAACCAACACAAGTGTTAATACTACAACCGAAACTGAGCATACCGACAAAAACGGCAATAAAACCACCGAAGTTAATTCCTCTGGTGAAGATATTGATAGTAGTAACGTTAGTGGTGATACTCCTGAAGTTAAAGCTAATAATTATCTCCTAAGCACCGCTGGCCGCGTTGCCGAAGCTGGTGGCTTAGTCTGTGGTGCTCTCAAAGTTGCCAATCTCATCTCCGTTGCCGTTGCCGCCAATCAAATCTACCAAGCAATGCACTATTTTATTTCCAATCAGGAAAATATCAGCAAAACTAAAGCTGGTTACGGCAACGAAGCCGCCATTAATCCACTCATGAACTTCCTTACTACTTCCACTACCGCTGAATATACAGACATTAAAACCGGTCAGACTAAAACCGTTACCGGTGCCCCAATCCAAGCCGAAGGTTTTAATAATATTCTTGCCGGAGAAAACGTTGATCTCAATATGACTAAAAACTATTCCGTCGACTCCGTATTTCTCGCCAGTGGCGTCGCTCTCGGGCTCACTGCCGCCCGTGCTAAAGCCTGTGGTGGTATTCGTGCAGTTGGTGCAGTTATTAGTCTAGCCACTCTCGCCTTTGGTGGTGGATTAATCAAAACCGCCATCACTCTAGTTAAAACCACTGTCATTAATGTCGCCATCGCCGCCACTATTGCCGGAATGCTTGCCGTTCTACTTCCATACATTCAAAAAGCTCTCTTTGAAAACCCTGCTAAAAATCTTGCAGGTAAGCCTGCTGGTGAAGCCTACGTCAAAGGCGCCGCTCTTCTCAATAAAAAAGTAGCCCGTTCCACATCAGGCCAAGCCCTTGCTTCCAAAGAATACGCCACCAGCTACTACCAAGAAACCGTTCTTGCCGCTGCTAGGGAAGCACAGCTAGATCGCGAAAAACGCAATCCATTTGACACTAGTAGCCCAAACACCTTCCTCGGCTCCATCCTTGGTCGCTTTAGTCGTATCTCCACCGCCTCGAATCTTTTTGCCAATCTCACCCACCTCACTAGTATCACTCAAAATTCTTTTGGTAGCTTCCTCGGTCAAACAACCGCCAAGGTTTATGCTGCTGATGGTTCCGAAAATTTTGTTACTGACACTGATCTTGCCGGCATCAATTACCAGAAGATCTTTAGCGATGAATCCACCTGTGAAAGTCTTTCAAATATTGGTGCTGCCTGTGATATGTATGGTGCTGAAATTACCGCCACCGATACCAGCGTCGAGAAAATTAGTTCTTCAGACCCTGAATATCAAAAAGTAGTCAATCAAAATATTCGAAAGAATGCCAAAGGTTTTGATGAAGTCATCCCAAATTCTCTTCTTGCTCGTAAAATCATGTTCTGCGATGAACGTGATTCGCCATTCGGCCACTACGATTCCAATATCGCCAACGCTTTTAATATTAGTCTTGGTTTCGCAAACAATATTCCTATTATTTCCGATGCTGTTGAATTAGTTAATGCAGTCACCGATATGACACCAGAGGCCGAAGGCTGGTCCACTGGCTCCTTCTGCGTTATGGGTAAAACCAATCCATACTGGGAACAGATGAAATATCTTCAGCATTATATAGAACACAATCGTATTTGCACTCAAATTAAATGTACCAGCGTCACCGATGAAGAAGGAAATGACCAAAACCCCATCACTGCCTATAAAGAAGCCTATTACGCTAAAAATCCTATCGACACTTCACGCCCAGGTATCCTCGCTCGTATCTCTGGCATCACTAAAAATCAAGCCGAAACCGTTCTAGCCCTGCTCGACTACGCTTCATATTTAGCTAACTACCATCCCCCTAAATCAGAAAAATCCACCTTAAAAGATCAACTAAAAACCCATGAGTCTCAAGCCCCTGCCACTGTTGCCTATGACAAAACCACTCGTTATATTTACTATTCAGATCTAAAAACTATTACAAGAAATCGGAGTACACTAGCGTGAATAAACTAAAAAAACTTATTCTTCTCCTCATTGCAACTATTATCATTCTGCAGCCAACCAGAGTCTTCGCCCTTAAAGATTCCGATTGGGATATTTTTGATATCAATGGTATTTATTACTTTGATAAAGACGCCGCAAACTGCATCACCTCAAACCTTTCTGGTACTCTTAGTAAACTTTATGATGGTAATGAAATTATCAGTCAATCCGATTTAGCTAAAATCTCCGCCAACCGTCCATTTTATGAAAAAGCCGCTGCTCCTTACGGTTTTCCATGGCAACTTCTTGCCACAATTCACTATCGTGAAACCAGCCTAAGACACTACAATCCCCCAAATGGGCAAGGGGTTTATCAGCTCTATACCTACACTAACGGTGGTACTAACAGTAAAGCCTTTACTAACTTCGGCGAAGTTTCTGACGCTGAATTTCAAAGGCAAACCGACATTCTCGCTCAAATGCTTCAATCCCTCTACGGTGTTGGTCTAAACTTAAAAACCGACGACGGTATTAAAACTCTTCTTTTCCGCTACAACGGTACTGCCCGTGCCTACATCGCTCAAGCTCGCACCCTAGGTTACAACGAACAGGAAGCTGCTCGCGGTGAAGGCTCACCTTACGTTATGAATCTTGCAGATGCCAAACGCGATTCTCGCAAAAACACTAATTGGCTCCAAATTAAAACCGATCACGGTAAGCCAAGTTCCGCCAATCTTATTCCGGGCGCCTTCCTTATTTTTTCCACTTTAGGTGGTTCTAATGGTGTCAGTAGCTGTTCAGGCGGCGGTGGCAATCTTAGTATCAATCAGACCGCCATAAATCTTGCCTGGCCTTCCTCCGGTCATGGCATCACCCCAACCGACAATTATCGCAACGCCTTAATTCAAACTGGTGTTAATCGCCTTGGTGACCGCTGGTCAATGATGGGTGCTAGTTGTGACGCCTTTGTTGCTGCTGTTCTTCGTTTTTCCGGTATCGATAAAAACTTTGCTTGCTGTGGAGTTAGTAACTCCGGTGCCACCTCAACCTATGTCCGTAATTCTGGAAAATTCATAGAGGTAGAAAATCTCCAAGGCTAATTAAATCCCGGTGATATCCGCCTCAGTTCTGGCCATATTGAAATCTATGTTGAACAAAATGGAGTAGGCAAAATCGCCTCCGCCTCACATGGCTCACGTACCGGGGAACTACTGCCTTTCTATGACAACTCTTCCACTTTTAAAGCCTATCGTTTCATTGGTAATACAAATATTTAAGCTTAAAATCTCAAATTATGAAAATCATTAATCAAAAACCTACAAAGAAAATCAAAAAACAAAACTTCATTTTTGACCGCACTAAGACCACCAACAAAAGAGGGAATCATCTCCTCAATATGATCATTTTCTTCCTACTAATTTCACTTTTTATCCTTATCTATTTCTTTATTACTTGGATTACCAACTACGATAAAACTGCCACTCTCGATTACTACATAGCCCCCGCCACCGCCACTATTTCTCTTAATCAAGAAATCCTCAAACCAGAAGGTAAAATTAAACTTAAACCTGGTACCTATAATATTACGGTTAAAAAATCCGGATTTAATGATTATTCCACCACTCTAGAATTAAAACACAATCAAACCACCTATTTTTATAATACCCTCGAGCCCACATCCGATAACCTCAACTACTACCAAACCCACCCCGATGATGCTTCGCGCGTTCAGCACGTTGCCGATACCCAGGCTGATCTTGAAAGAAAAAATTACACAGATGGTGACCCTATCTTCAATATTACACCCTACTCTAGTTACAAAGATGGTTTTTCTATTATTGCCGAAAAACAAGACAATACTTCAAAAATTCTTCTCAAGATCAATCTACTAACATGTTCTGATTCACAGCTGCAAAATCTCAAAGAAGCCGCTTATCAATATTTAAAAAATCACCAAATCAATCCCGATAACTACGATATTAATTTCTCAAATTGTTAATTAAAAAAACAAGCCACTTCTTATTCATTCCTATTATGCTAAAATAGAGTTATGAAAAAGGTCAACTTCATTTCTCGTCAATTTTTTGCCATCTTTTGTATTACACAATTACTATCAGTAATTATTCCCACAAATCAAGTTTTTGCTAACAATGATCAAAATAATCATACTAATAATTTCGCTATCACGTCACTTTCAGAAAGATTATTTGACAATCTTGGCATTACAGCAAAAATTAGCTTTCCTAAAAAACGCTCTGATCAATTCATAGAAAACGATATTGTCTTTTACAATCCAAACGGTAGAAATGCAAATAATTGTAATGAAATTACAGCAGCATACGACGGTAAAATAAGTACATCTGGGGCAAATGCAACTGAAAAGGTTTGGAGCTCACTCCGCTCGCTCGGCTACACAAAAGAACAAACCGCTGGAATTATCGGTAGTCTTTTAAACTCAAGTAACAATCTAAACCCTGCTGGACACAATAATACAGATAAAGATAATTTCTGGAAAGACACATCAAAACAACAAATTGATAACCACTTTGATTTATCAAAAAATGAAGAAGTGTCTTATGGAATTGGTATAATCCCTTTTACATATCAATGGAGAGTTAAGTTTATCAACTATTTGATTAAAAAAGACGAAGATCTTTTAAAGTACCTCAATACCCCTAACGAATACTCACCATCCAAAGAATATAGTGGAAATGATTTTATAAAAGATGCTGGTGAGGATATTTTCGACAAACTACTTGCAATGCAATTAGAATTTATTCATGATCCAAGCAACTCAGATTATATTAATAGAATAAAATCTATTAAACAATCAAAAACAATCGAGAACATGGTTACAGCATGGACACTCAAAATTAATCAATGTTTAGATTGTACTATTGGCGACGCATATGCATTAAGACTAAAAAGTGCACAAAATATTTTTAAAACCTACTCAAGTGAATCTTTTATGAATAACGGAAAATCAGTCACCACAACCACAAGCCACTTCACCGTAGATAATCCCACTGCTGGTAACCATGGAACCCTACTATCAAAACACTCAACCATTACTTTCTACGGCCCTTCAGCCGCTGAAAATGCAGGCTATGCTGGAAAGAATGCCCATAAGCGTTTTAATAATAATATGCTTTCCGATGGGCAGGTTGCAAT
>CAUQIL010000026.1:0-8485 GCA_963518195.1 uncultured Candidatus Saccharibacteria bacterium
TTCCAAACAGGGAACCACTCGTGACATCAATCGTATTCGCATCAAGTTCAAAGGCCAAACTATTGAAATTCTTGACACCGCTGGACTTAGGAAGCCTGGCAAACGAGAAGTCGGTATCGAAAAATTCTCTGCCATTCGCACTCTTGCTGCCATCGAAGAGGCCGACATCTGTGCTCTACTGATCGATGCAAAAGAGCCACATTCTAAACTCGATCAATCTCTTGCTGGACAAATTATTGAGGCTGGCAAGGGAATTATTATGGTCTTAACTAAGGCCGATCTTCTCGATAATTCCACTCCTGTCACCTCCAATTTTGAAGATAAAACAAGAACCGTCGAATACACTGAGATTGATCATATCCTAAATCAGCTCGAACGTGATTATAATTTCTTATCCTTTGCCCCTGTTCTTATCACCAGCTCTGAAACTGGCAAAAATGTCACCAAATTATTTGAGCTAGTTACCGAAATCGACATCGCAAGGCACACCGAAGTCAAAACCTCTGACCTAAATAAAATTCTGCGCGAAGCTACCGCTTCTCACCCCCCAGCTGGCCTTAAGAATACTCATCCAAAGCTCAAATATATCACTCAGACCGACACCTGCCCTCCATGGTTTGTTATTCACGGACGTGAAATGGAACTTTTGCATTGGTCTTATAAGCGCTATTTGGAGCGCAAAATCCGTGAGATCTATCCTTTCATTGGCACCCCAATTATTTTCTCCTTCCACAATGATCGTGCCAGCGGCCCACGCAAATCCTATCGCAATCAAAAACAAGACTAATCTTTACCCCAAATCGCCTATCTAATAAAGGCTGCCTTCTTGTTTTTTGTCAAATTCTTCATAATCCCTCTAATGCTTGCATTCATTGGTTCTTATGCAATAATATCCCCAAGTAGGTATCGTACCTATTTTCAGTAATCGGTAATTTTCCGCTGTTTGATAAAACAAATATCGAAAATTACCAAGTTAAGTTCTTTACAAAAAAGGAGGGATCCCATGAAAAAGATGGAGACCAAGCTGTCAACTCACAGCAAGACTATGTTTATTCGTAATATATACGAATGTGATCTTATTAATTATTTAGACAAGAAATATCCAGTCTATCTAATTGATAAAAGTATTCTGCTAACTTGTCCAGAAATCATTCCGACAAGTCAGGGTTGGCAGATCGCAGACAATAATCTGCAGATTACAGGCAAACATTTTGTCATTCCGACTTCTGTTATTTTGGAGCTTGAGGAACAGAAACGACAAGAGGGGCTTGATAGTTTTACATCTAAGGATTTACTATTTAGAATACGTCAGTTATTAGTTGAGACCGACTATCAAACTGATCAAAAGTCAAACGGAAATTTGATTTCAGCCATCTATTTCCGTCAGACTGACACACTATTTTCTGTTTTTGCTAATGTATCGGATACCGAATTAGATCTCCTTGGCTTAGCTTTTGGATCAGGATATCTTCGTCAGAAGAATAAGTATCCTCAGATTCAAACCGAGCACCAAGAAATTCGCACCGCGCAGCTAATTTCGGCAGCAAACCAGATCACAGAATCATTAATCAGTTTTCAGGAAGCACCTGTCGATGGATGGACCGAGGATCAGTATGATACGATTCAGCAAAAACCGACAGTTGAAATATTGACTTGCAATAATCTTGTCACTATTTTGGCCCGTGCGAATGGTATAGAAACTAGACTGTTCGAGTTTACAAAGCGTCTCTATACTGGCAGAAGAGATATCATTGTTCCGCCTGATTTTTACAATGATTTTCTCGCTTCAAAAGATGGTATTGATCATCAAACTTGGCAGGAATATTTCCCAGACGAACCAGAACTCATCGCCAATGAATTCATCAGTATGACTCCTAACCTTGTTGGCATTATCAGCCCCGCGCGTGACCAATATGCTCATATCGGTCGCTTTGACCAAAAGGCAGACAAAATCGTGCACCTCACTCACTACAAGAATTTTGGAATTAGACTTAAAAATGAAGGTCAAGCTATGTATGCCGAAGCCATCTCTAATCCAGATATTTCTGTAGTTTTTGTGACCGGTTCGGCTGGAACTGGCAAAACTTTCCTTTCGGTACTTGGTGCCATTAAAGCGTGTGATCTGGGAAAATTCTTACAGGCTACAATTGTACCTTGCAGCATCGACGTTCAACGTACACTTGGCTTCTTGCCTGGTGATCTTGACGACAAAATTGGACCCAATGTGGAACCAATAAAAAATGCCATTCAAAATTACGTTAAATTGACCAATGGCAAGATTAGTAAGACCTTAGAAAACACCCCAAATAGCTGTGACAAACAACGCAATCTTAAAGATTCACAGAATACAATTCGCACTGAAAGCGATAAGTTATACAACAAGTATTTTAAGAATATACCTGTTGAAGCTGCACGCGGTCTTGATTTTGCCAACATGTTTGTCGTCTACGACGAGTTCCAAGACCAAACACCTGACCAAGCTGACATGCTGTTAAAGCGTATTGCTAAGGATTCTAAGGTCATCATCTCTGGCGACATCAAACAGGTCCATCAACATGGCCTCTCCAAGCAGAATAACGGTCTATCCTATGCCAAACAACTATGCTCAGGACTGCCAATGGTTGCTCAAATCGAGCTTAAAGACATTGAAGTAGTTCGTAGTGAATTTGTTCAGGCAATCGTTGCTAGACAATCATAAAAGTAACAGCCTAAAGCAACAAGTCCGGATGACCAAAATCTTCGCTAAACTTCTTCACATTTTTTAAATGAATGAAGTTCTCCTTTTGAAGCCACCTTTATGGTGGCTTTTTCCATTTTAGGATATAATTTGTCATATGAAACTTATTATTGGCCTTGGTAACACCGGCCGCGAATATGATTTTACTCGACATAATATCGGCTTCCTCGCTTTAGATTATTTTTTTAAACTCCACGGACTGTCTTGGCAGACTAGTCAAAAGTTCCATTCAATCTGGGCAAAACATAATGACATTATATTTCTTAAGCCACAAACCTTTTATAATGAAGTCGGTCTTGCCGCCAAGGAGTGTGCTAATTTTTTTAAGATTGATCCGATCAATATACTAGCCATCTGTGATGATTTTAACCTTGAGTTCGGTCAATTACGTTTTCGTGAAAAAGGTAGTGATGGTGGCAATAACGGCCTTAAATCTTTAACCAATTATCTTCACACTACCGACTATCCACGACTCCGCATTGGTACTGGAAACTCAGAACTACGTCAAAAAATCGGTGACACTAATTTTGTCCTTGGTCATTTCACTCAAACCGAAAGGGAATTACTACCAAACATCCTAGCTGAGACCGCACATCGCATTTCAAGCTTGTCATAGACCTCCGTCATTCTTTTTATCCCATTTTGCCATGCTCCTGTTTAATTTTATTTTTCATCAAGACATGTCTGACATTTCGATCAATTTTCCAAAGCATTCTCCCCATCATCACCCTTTCATCATGAGTAAAACCGTTAAATATCTCGTCTAGATACTTCCTCTGCTCTAGCATGATATAGCTTGCCACGAAATTACCCTCTCCCGCCACCGTTAAATCCACACATTTCTGATTAAACTGCTGACTGCGCCGATGTATATATGAGCGCTCCTCTAATCTTGAAATCGAACGCGTAACCGAAGTTTCGCCCATATTATGGCATTCTAAAATATCACTTAATCCATGCCGAAGCTCGTTGCACCTGATAAATCCCATAATCTTCACTTCGGTCAAACTTAAATTAAACCTGTTTGCAACATTTAATGCATGGATCTTACGCAATTTATCAATTCGAGCCAAGATATTCACCGTATCTGTGCTAGAAATACTTTTAGGTAAACTATTATTCTCCATTTTCTTTTTTCTCCTAGTCAACCAACATCCATCGATTACCACCGAGCGCCTTAATCCGCCCCTTAATTTGTAGATCAAAAATTGTCATTGTAAAATCAGAGACCGTCATCACTGCCCCATTCTTTTGTATCGTCTCCAATATCTCCTCCCCATCCGATCTTCCTTCCTGTATTCTTTCTAAAATCTGCGTTTCCGCCTCCGAGTCTCCCTTTAAAATCCCTTTTCTTTGCGTTATAGCTTTCTTAACTTTGAACCCCAGGTCCAGTAGTATTTCCTCTGTCTCCGTAAAAGCCACTGCTCCTCTCCCCAAAAGTTTATTACATCCCCTCGACCCCTCTCTTGTCACGTCTCCTGGCACCGCATATACTAAATTACTTTGTTCAAACGCATGATGTGCCGTATTAAGAGACCCTGATCTTAGATCTGCCTCCACGACAATCACAATATCCGATAAGCCAGAGATCAATCGATTTCTCTGCAAGAAAGCCGCCTTCCGCCCCGACTGTGATTGTAAAACTTTTGCCAATTTCTCATCTTTTAACGCTTCCTGCCACTCTGGATATTCTGAAATAACCGCGCCCTTCTTTTGAACTATTTCTTCTGCCAGCCCTTTGTGACAGGCTGGATATATTTGATCGATCGGCGTACCCAATACCGCCACGGTCACTCCACCCGCATCAAGAGCAGCCCGATGTGCTACCGAGTCTATACCAAAAGCCAAACCTGAAACCACCACTACGCCCTGTCGAGCAAGCTCATAAGCAATCTTATAGCCCTGTTCTCGCCCATAATCAGTACATTTTCTTGCGCCCACCACTGCCACAGCCCTCGGTCGTCCTCCCCCCTCAAATGCGTATCTCGCCTCAGTCTCACTAAACCTTTCATCCATACTCGGCATTACTCCATAGTAATACAACTTTTTAGGCTTAAGCGCAATAGTAGAAAGACGCGCCGTAAACTGCGTATCTTCAGGTGTAATCCTATTGATTTCCATACAAATACCCTCCTTTTTTTACTTGATTATTTAATATCTTTAGTTTTAAGTATTGACATATATATTTTTGTATGGTATACTTCAACAAGTTAGAGGTCGAAGCATAAAAAAGGCACGATCTCTACACCGCACCTAAATAAATCATAATTTCTGTTACCAATATAACAGAAGTTGCGTGTTCTTAAAAGACTTTCAACTTACAATTTTTCTTTTATCGGTTGTAAGTCAATTAGTATTACCTCCACTATGAAAGTTCATTCTTTAAGAACATAGCAACCCCTATAACCGGCGGGCCCCAATATTTGTGAGGTGGGTCACGCTCCGGGGAATCTCCCGGTATCAAAGAGATGCGTTGTAGGGTCAAATAGCCCCAAGTGATGCCCACCCTTACTTGGGGCTTTTTGATTGTTTTTTTAAAAACCTCACTAGACCAGCGGGGAATTACAATATATTTTCGTTATGCAAAAAAGGACCCTCTACGGGTCCTTTTTATAAGACTATTCAACAGCCAAAACTAACAATATTTTTCCTCGCAATATTAATATTATTAGTTATTTGTTACGGCAGTAAGTAGTAAGGTATTTGAATAAGTACCCGATGGTACGCTTGTTGTTGCACTAGCGCCAATTGTTAAGGTCTTATTATCACCTGTTGGAGTAGCAGCCGTAGTACGACTAAAGACTGCGCTGTTGTCGGTTGTACCGGTAGCTTTTACTGGATTAAACTGGGTTGCATTATTTGACCAGCCCCATCCATTGCCAGAAATAGTGGTTCCACTTGTGGAAACTGTAGGAATAACAGCTGAAACACCGGCCGCAGCTGGCTGCTTTAGGCTGGTTTCAGTTGTACTTGAAGTAATATAGGTCGTATAACCTTTTACGTTATTGGTTGAAATCACCACGTTGCCATTCGCAGTTCTAAACTGGCCAGAGGTGGTTGGAGTAATATCCATTTCAATATTTGGTGAAGCCGTAATCGAAATCACCGGATCAATGGTTACATTAACCGTTGTTGTGGCAGACTGTGAAGCCGCTGAGGTTGGTGCACCATTAAGTAGTAGCACTGGCATCGCAAATAAACTTGCAGCCAACATGCCACTAACAATCTTTATACCTTTATTTGTAGGTTTTTGTTTTTTTATTCCCACAGCAAAATATCCTTTCTGTATTTAGCTGCCAGAAAACCTTCACTCTACCTATACTTTAACATAAGTTTTTTCACCTGCCAAGTCTTTTCTTCTTATTTTTAGTAACATTTCAAATTATTTTTTCACCCCCATACCAACCAACTCTTGACAACCGTGCTAATATATAAATATGTCAAAGAACTTAGTTATCGTGGAGAGCCCTGCCAAGGCCAAAACTATTGAAAAATACCTCGGCGCAGACTTCAAGGTCTTAGCTTCCGTTGGTCATATTAGAAAAGACACCAAAGTCGATGTTCACGATAATTTTGCAGTTACTTATGAAATTGACCCAGATCACAAAAATATCATCTCTGAGCTCAAAAAAGAAGCTAAAAAAGCCGAAGCCATCTGGCTCGCCACCGATGAAGACCGCGAAGGGGAATCAATTTCTTGGCACTTACTTGAAGTACTTAAACTCCCCAAATCCACCCATCGCATTACTTTTCATGAAATCACCAAAACTGCCCTGCAGTCTGCCATCGCCAACCCTCGTACCGTCGATATGGACATGGTTTCCAGTCAACAAGCCCGCCAAACTCTTGATATGCTTGTAGGTTATGATCTTTCTGATATTGTTCGCAAAAAAGTACCTGGCGCTAAATCCGCTGGCCGCGTTCAATCTCCAGCACTCCGTCTGATCGTCGAAAAAGAACGTGAAATTGAAAAATTCTCCGCCAAATCCACTTTTAAAGTAACTGGTAAATTTTCCAATCAAGCCGCCAACGTTTCCGATCCGAATTCATCCGAAATTTTTGATGCTAACCTAGAAAAATCCACTCTTCAAACTCCAGATGAGGCTAAAAATCTTTTTTCTCAACTAGCCTCCTCTGATTTTATTGTACAGAATATTGAACAGACCGAAGGAACTAAAGCCAATCCAGTCCCATTCACCACCGCCGCCCTGCAAATTGAATCCAATAGCCGCCTCGGCTACAGCGCTAAAACCACTATGTCCGCCGCTCAGGGACTCTATCAGGCTGGGCTCATCACCTATCACCGTACTGACTCCCTTAATCTCTCGAAAGACGCCATTTCAGCCATCTCCAGCTACATTAAGCAAACTTTTGGCGAGAATTACCTTCAGACTCGTCATTTCCACACTAAAGACGCTAGCGCTCAAGAAGCCCACGAAGCTATTCGCCCCACCAACATCGCGCAGGAAGTTGCTGGTAAAAATGATTATGAAAAAAAGCTTTACCAGCTCATTCGCACCCGCACCCTCGCTACTCAAATGAAAAATGCTGTAGTGGCAAAAACCAGCGTTGATATTACGCCAACACAAAATCCCGATCTTAAGTTTAATGCCAAAGGTGAAGTAGTTATCTTCGATGGTTTTCTCAAAGTTTACGGCAAAAATAAGGATACCCTCTTACCGCAGCTGAATATCGGAGACCATCTCAATACTCATGATCTTATTGCTAAACAAACCTATTCAAAACCACCAGCAAGATACACTGAGGGTTCCCTCGTTAAGAAACTTGAGGAGCTAGGGATTGGTCGTCCAAGCACTTATGCGTCCATCATCAATGCTATCCAGGTGCGTAATTATGTAGTTAAAGGCGAATCAGAAGGCACTGAGCGAGAGATCCAGGAAATAGTTTTACATGGCAAAGTTAGCGTTACTGATCATGACGCCGCTCCAAATTCTATTACCGAATCCACTCTTAAGGAAAAGACCGGCGCTAATAAAGGTAAGCTCCTGCCAACCCCAGTTGGCGAATTAGTCTCCGATTTTCTTTGCGAAAACTTTGAAAATATTGTCGATTATGATTTCACTGCCGGTATTGAAGAGCAGCTTGATAAGATCGCCGAGCACAAATTAACCCGCCTCAAGATGCTTCGAGACTTCTATACTCCATTTGCCGAAACCGTAGGAGCCTCCGCAATGGCAAATCGCTACAACTCTGCCACCGAACTTGGTGTTGACCCCAAGACCAATAAGAAAGTCTATGCCAAAATTGGTCGTAATGGTGGCTTCATCCAACTTGGAGAAAACGAGAAGGAAGCTGGTGAAAAGCCAATTTTTGCTCCGTTACCAGCTGGAAAAACCGTCAAAACCATCACCTTGGAATTAGCCCTAAAACAGCTTGAGCTCCCTCAACTACCAAGACTCATTGGTAAGGCCGATGATGGCACCGAACTTATTGCCGCCAATGGCCCCTTTGGCCCATATTTAAAAGCTGGAAACTACAATATTCAATTAAATCGTGCAAACAAAGAAGAGAGTCCTTATACGATTAGTTTTGAGCTTGCAAATCAGCTCTATCAGAAGAAGACATCCTCAATTATTGCCGACTGGGGCGAAATAAAAATTATTCATGGCCCATTTGGCCCATACATTAAAGGCCCTGCCATTAAACCAGCTTCTGGCAAAGGACGTCCACGCCCTAATAATCTCAAAATACCAGCTGATCTCGATCCAAAAACTATCACCTTAGAGC
>CAUQIL010000027.1:0-8347 GCA_963518195.1 uncultured Candidatus Saccharibacteria bacterium
GCGTTTTGCTGTGCAAGTTTTTCAAGCTCTGGGTTTATAGAAGAATCAGAGACCTGACCTAAATGTGGATTAGAATGTGGAGTAGAGTGTGGCACGGATGATGATTTTGCTTGCGCTTCAGGCTGTGATGCAAAATGAGGCGTAGTTTGTGATGCTTTATGTGGTTCGGTTTGTGGTTGAGTCATAATTTCCTTTCTTTAGTACATATTTTCTAGATATTGACCAGCGTGACGAACGAGGCTCATAACTTGAGCGTAGTTCTGGCGCGTGGGGCCAAGGATACCAATATAACTGGAGTCGGAATAGGGGGAGCGGAATTTACTGATAATGAGGGAGACGTCCGAATTTTTGCCAATGGGATTTTCGCGACCAATAAAAATATTGAGGGGCTGTCCTGGCCTAGCTTCTTTTAACCATGGCTCAAGATTATCTAGGAGCTTCGAAACATTTTGGATACGCTGATAGTCTGTAAATTCAGGTTGTGAGAAAAGCTTAGAAATGCCAGATAGATAGAGCTGATTACCGATGGTGGCGAGACCGAGATTACCGGTCAATTCAACCAGCATATCGACAGCAGTACGGATGGCATATTCAGCTTGAGCCTGAGAATTAATGCGGACCTCAAGGGCATGCAGGCCACGATTTTTGTCTTGTTGGCCCGAAGAAAGAGCGCGACTGGGGCTGATTCTGTGATAGGAAGAATCGAGGTAAAGGCTGACAGAATCATCAAGATAGGCGGAGTCTAACTCTTCTTCATTATAGTCTTCTTGAGAGGAAGCGTCGAAGTCGGTATCGGACTCGGAGGATTTGGCCGAGCTAAGATTCTCGCGCTCAACAAGATTATTGACGTAAAAACGATAGCCAGCGTCGGTGGGGATGCGACCGGCAGAAGTATGAGGAGAAGCGATGAGACCAAGTTCTTCAAGACGAGACATCTCGGAACGAATGGTGGCACTCGATACATCAAAAAGTTTTGCTAGAGTGACACTACCAACCGGAGCAGCCATCTCGGCATACTCTTCGATGATGGCAAAAAGGATGGATTGCTGACGATCAGTGAGATGAATTTGAGGTTGATTTTCCATAATTTATTAAGAATATTATAGCGCTTTGGCACTCAAAACACAAGAGTGCCAAAATTTAGATTATGGTTTTTGGGTGAAATAGCCAGGGTTGCCAGGGGTGTCGATGCGGGCAAAATTTGAGGTGTAATTTGGCCAGGCCCAGGTCGTACCATTGCCGCCAGTAAGATTATCATTATCCATAAAGACGTTAGCAGGATTTGGAGTGAGGTTGTCGGTAACGAAGTTTGGAGAAGCGTAGATGGTCTTTACCTTCATGTAGTTAAACATACCATCGGCTCTTCTGAGATTATGAGTATCAAAGTTTGAAATATCAAGCTGAGTATCGTTTTGATTGACGACGAATGTGTAATAGAACATGGCCTCCATATTCTCGACATTTCTAGTATCGAAGGAACTGACATTGAGATTCTGAAGAAAAGCAAGACCGACGAACATACGCTCCATATCTGTAACCCGACTAGTATTGAAGGTGGAGAGATCAAGGTCGGTGATTGGAGGATTGGCGGCAGTCATAAAGAACATGCGATTCATCGTAGTAACATTACTCGTGTCAAATCTTGCGAGATTAATTGTGGTGAGAGATTCCATATCCTGAAACATTGAGGACATATCAGTGACTTGACCAGTATCAAAAGTGGAGAGATCGAGATGAGCAAGTCTTCTTGTACCTTTAAACATGGCTTTCATATTCGTAACTTGTCCAGTCTCAAAACCATGTAAATTAAGGTCGGTGAGGGAGGGGAGATCTGCAAATAATTCAGACATATCGGTAATTCTTTTTAGATCCCAGCCAGAGACATCAATAGATTGAAGACTTTCACTGCGTGAGAATAATCTATCGACATTATCGACATTAGGTACTTGGAGCCCTGAAGCGTCAATTGAAGTTGTTACACTGAGATCGGCAAACATACGAGACATATTACCAACCATTACTGTATTAAAGCTTCTAACATCAATTGTAGGAAGACAGGCGCCAGCAAACATACCTTCCATAGTTCTCACGTTATATGTTTGAAAGTTGGAGAAGTCGATTGGTTCAATAGGATTACTTGGTGAACAGATATGGAAAGATCCAAACATGTAACTCATGTCTTCTACGTTACTAGTGTCAAAACCAGTAAGATTAAGTCTCTTAATAATCCACTTACCACCATGGAACATAAAACTCATATTTCTTACACGACTGGTATTGATGCCTGCCATATCAATGAGGTCCATATTGTCATAGTTATCGCCGATGTCTTCAAACATGTGGCTGGAATCTTCATTGGCATAGGTAACATCAGCATCGCTCCACCAAAGAATACTCTGAGCAGCTGGATCATACCAAGCATAAGCTGGAACTTCTGAATCCGCAGTAGAGACTACCTTCGTAGTCGCCCCAGCAGGAGGGGCTGCATTAGCACGCTTAAAGGATTTAACTACGCCGGTCGGGCCGAGACTTGTAATTGCGTTCTTGAAGTTTTGGCCTGGAATAAGGACGGTAGAAGTTGGAACATGATTAGTGACGGAAGTAATGAGAATTTGCTTTGTGTAAGTACCGGCTGGGAGATTTGGATTAGGCTTGACGCCAAATTCCAAATTATAAGTAACTGTATTGGGAGTATTTTCAGTATAGAGGAGGTCTGCCTGACTGGCCTTGGCTATTGGTTTAAAATTACCACTTGGAGCAGAGGTAGATGCACGATAGCCCCATTTATTTTGAGCGAAACCAGAAGAGCCAGTCTCTGAGGTGATGCTTGTAAACTTCTGGGAAATTGTAGGGTCAGTTGAATTTAAGTTTGTATCTTCGTCTATGCTGGAGAGGTAGGTTGTAGCTCCAGTTTCGTTGTTGGTACTTATATTTACATTAACGGAAGAGGTTTTGAAAGCGGAAGATTGAAGCTCAGCGGCGTTAAAATGAAAGTTGACCGTTGGACTAGAAACCGAAGTGGTCAAAGTGGCAGGGTGGCCTGGGGAGCCTGGAGCGCCAGGAGTAGCAAAGGTGGTACGACCAGCACTTTCGATAACGAATATACCAAGCAGAGCAACCAAAAAACTCAATGTGAGAAAAGGAAGCAAGTAGAAAATCTTACTAAACTGAAACCCGCGCAAAGCGTTAGCACGTTTGGTGTTACTAAAATTCATATTTCCCTTTCCCCCTTTTAAATAACCTTAAGTATTATTAATTATAGCATGAGCGAAAAGTGAGGAGCAAGGGATTTTGTGGGGATTTAGTTGGCAAAAAGTTTTAGCGATGGGCTAAGTGTAACGCTACTAATGATTACGGTTTTCGGGTAAAGTAGCCTGGATTACCTGGGGTGTCAATGTGAGCAAAACCACTATTATTATTTGGATAGGCATATTGCGTACCGTTACCGCCAACTAAGTTTGTGTTAGACATGAACATCTCGTGAGGGATGGGCGCTAGATTATTAACAGTAAATTGATCAGAAACATAGATGGTCTTGGCTTTTGTATAGTTGAACATGCCAAGAGCAGAGGTCAAACTTCTCGTGTCGAAGTTTGAGATATCAAGAGTAGCATTCTCGGGGCTCATAAGCGTCCAGTAGAACATACCATCCATATTTGTAACCCTTCTAGTATCAAAAGTAGAAACATCTAATGGGTAAATGACACCAGAGTGTCTAAACATCTCTGCCATATTAGTAACATTACTAGTATTAAAGCTGGAAAGATTGAGATTTTTAAGGGCAAAGTTGTCGCGGAACATATTGTTCATGTCTGTCACATTCCTAGTATCGAAACTAGAGAGATCAAGAGTGGTGAGATTGTGACACTCATTAAACATGTGATTCATATTTACAACATTCTTGGTGGTGAAACCAGTAAGATTTAAGGTGTTAAGTGCGTGTAATTGATTAAACATGTAGCTCATATCATGGACAGAGTCAAGTTGCCAACCTGAGAGATTGAGTGAAATAAGGCCTGGGTTTCTGGCAAAGAGTGAGCCGATGTTATTTACTTCTCTCACATTTAGACCTGATAGGTTTAGGTCGGTAACATTTTTAAGACCATTAAAAAGATGCTCCATATTAGTCACGTTACTAGTTCTGAAGTTTCTAATGTCAATTGACGGAAGATGAGAACCGGCAAACATACCAGTCATGTTTTTTAGCCTTCCAGTATTAAATCGTGAAAAATCAACAGGATCAATTTGTGTGGTTAAATTGTTTTCATACGGAGTGGAGAACATGTAGCCCATATCCTCCACGTTCGAGGTATCGAACTCATCAAGATTAATGTGTTTAACTAAACCATCTTTAGTCCAAAACATATGGTGCATATTTTTCACCCTACTAGTATCAATGCCACGAGTATCAATTAACTGCACGAGTGTTGCATTATCATTAAGGTTTGCAAGCATAAGACTGGAGTCTTCATTAGCATAAACTGTATCAGCAGCACTCCACCAAAATATGGTCCTTGCAGCTTGGTCATACCAGAGATAGATTGGAAGATCAGAATCTGCAGTGGATACAATTTCTGTATGAGCACCAACTGGGGGAGCGGCATTTGCTTTTTTAAAGAATTCTACCTCATGGCCAGTATTGACACTGCGAATAGCTCCGTTCACTGTGGGTCCCGCGAGGAACGTGGCCGATGTAGGGACATAATTTGTGATGGCGGTTACTAGTATCTTTTTAGAATAAGTACCAGCGGGAAGGTCCGAGCCAGTCTTGACACCAAAATGCAAAAAGAATTTGGCTCTTTCGTCCATTGAAACATTAAGAACCTGGTCAGGCTGACTAGCTTTTGGGATTGGCTTAAAAGTGCTGTTAAAGGAGGCCTGATCAGCCAGATACCCCCAGTTTTTGGAATTAAAGGAAGAAGCATTGCTCGGCGAAGTGATTGAAGTAATCTTTTGAGCCACAGAAGAGTCTGTATGGTTCAGACTTGTATCCTCATCAATACTAGAGACATAGGCGGTAAAACCAGTCTTATTATCGGTATCGTATTGAACCACGGCCATGTCTTCCTTAAATGCGGAGGCGGCATTTTCAGCCTGATTAAACTGAAAGTTTACGGTCGGCGTCGAGATGGAGAGAGAGAGAGAGAGAGCAGATACCGACGAATGTACAGAAAATAGAATACTTAAAATGGATACGAAAAATGATGCGAGGAGAAATTGTGGTTTCAAGAAGTTATGTTTGTATTTTTTGCTTAAAAACATATATGACCTATTTAATAATTCTGTTTAATTTTAGCATAGCCATTTCATATTTGAAAGTTTTTATGGTTTCTGAGTGAAGTAGCCTGGGTTGCCTGGTGCGTCGATGTGAGCATACTGAATACCATTTTTTGGATGAACATACTGAGTGCCATTGCCGCCGACTAGATTAGTGTTGCTCATGAATGGGTTACTCGGTGAAACTGCAATAGCAGTTGTTACAAAACTTGGGCTAGCATAGATAGTTTTAAGCTTGGAGAGGGAGAACATGTTGGTCATAGCGATGACATTACGAGTATCAAAGTTTGAGATGTCTAGAATACCATTAGCTGGATTCATGAAGGACCTAAGGAACATTCCTTGCATATCTTTAACCTTTTTTGTATTAAATGATTGAATCTTAAGTTCTGTTAAGTTTGGAAGTCCCTGAAACATTCTATGCATATTTGTAACGTTACTAGTATCGAAGTTAGAGAGGTCAAGTCTGGAGATTGGAGGATTCATTGAAAGATCCATCAAAAATAACCCACCCATATTAGTGACATTACTGGTATTAAAACTCGAGAGATTAATATTATTGAGGGAGCCCATATTATTAAACATGTTGCCCATATCTGTAACTTTACTAGTATCGAAGCTCGAGAGATCGAGGTCTGCAAGTTTACGCACATCAGCAAACATATTCGCCATATTGGTAACATTTTTTGTAGTGAAACCTGTTAAGTTTAGAGAGGTGAGATCGGCAAGACCGCTAAACATAGATTGCATATCGGTTACCGAATCCATCTGCCAACCTGAAAGATTTAAGGACTGGAGTTGATTTGAACCAGTAAATATGGTTTGAATATTGTTAACTTTCTTCACATTCCAACCTGATAAATCAAGATTTCTAACATTCTTAAGACCGTTAAACATTTGTTTCATATTTTCAACATTGCTTGTGTCAAAATTTTTGATGTTTAAAGATGGTAAAAATGACCCAGAGAACATACCCTCCATATTTTTGACTTTACTTGTGTTGAATCTTGAGAAATCAATCGGATCAATATTTATCATGATTTTCTTTTTAATTGTCGCAAACATATAGCTCATATCCTCAACATTACTTGTGTCAAAACTAGCGAGATTGATTTCTTTATATAAACCTGAACCGCTATGAAACATGTAGCTCATGTTTTTCACACGACTAGTATTGATGCCATCCATATCAATTTTTTCAACACCACCTAAACCGGCGAACATATGACTGGAATCTTCGTTAGCATAGACCGTATCCGCATCACTCCACCAAAAAACGGTTTGTAATGGCGCATCATACCAAAGGTATACAGGCATTTCAGAGGTTGGGATGGATGCTATTTTTGTACTTACACCAGTGGCTGGAGCTGTGGACGAACGCTTAAATTTTTTAATGTTGCCCAGAGTATCTACGGAACTGATAGTTGATACAAAATCTTTACCGACTTTTAAAGTAGCAGTGGTGGGGACGCGGTTTGTCACAATGGTAAAAACAACCTGCTTGGAGTAAACGCCAGATGGGAGATTGGAGCTAGCTTTTACACCAAAGTCAGCGAAAACCTTCGTCGCACCGCCATAATTGGTTGTATAAATTTTATCTGGGTTACTATTTTTTGGAATTGGTTTCCAGCCTTCAGCTGCCTTATCCGGCATGCTATAACCCCAAGTTTGTGGAGTAGAGATGCTGCCAAATTGAGGCGCCGTGATTGACGGTATCTGAGTCGTGACTGATGATTCTGAGTGTTTTAGACTAGTATCTTCGTCAATGCTGGAAAGAAATACAGAGAAGCCCGTAGGGTTAGGGGCGTCACACCATAGAACTGCGGTGTCGGATTTGAAAGTATTGGATTGAATTTCAGAGTTAGTGAAGTGGAGATCGATTGTTGGCTTGTTGATTGAAAAAGCCAAGATGCCAGGCGTTCCTGAAGGGGTTCCGGGAGCAGCAAAAGTTTTTATCTGTGAAAATAAAAGTGTTGTAATGGAAAAAATAAGAGTGGCAAAACCTAAAAGAATAGGTGGGAGTATATGAAAAAATTTATTTATAGCTAATTTTTGTTTGTTTTTGGTGTTTATTTTAATAAACATATGATTCCCCTTTGGGATTTTTATGACCTAATATATTTCAGTTTTAACATAAACAGTTTAAAAAAGAAAGGACAGTTTTGGCTTTGGGGGAACATGAAAATTAACGAGCCTAGGTCATGATATAATTAGATATGGAAAAAATGAACTTGAATGAAAAACTGAAAAAAATTAAAAGTTGGCTGGGAACTGGGAGCCTAAATATTTTTGGTTTACCGATGAGCGGTAAGGACACGGTGGGAATGCGACTGGCTGAGGATCTTCAAGCAAAGTTTTTATCTTCTGGCATTATTATTCGGGCTTACGAAGCGGAACAAAATGAGGACATGACCGGTAGCGGAAAGCTGATTCCAACAAATACCTTTTATGATATAATTTTGCCTTATTTTTCGCGAGAAGAGCTAAGTAATGATTCCCTGGTTTTATCAAGTGTAGGAAGATGGTCTGGCGAAGAAGACAAAATTATGGAAGCTGCAAAGGCAGGTGGACACGAGATCAAAGCAGTTGTAATGCTTGATCTTACAGAGGAAGAAGTGAAAAATCGCTTTGAGGCGGCTAAGGAGCTGAATGATCGTGGCGAACGTGCGGATGATGCAAATATCGAAGTTTTTGAAACCAGACTTGCAGAATTTCGTGAAAAAACAATGCCTGTACTTAATCACTACGATGAGTTAAAGATGTTGGTTAAGGTGCCAGCGAGTGGGAGTCGTGATGAAGTATATGCCAATGTTATTGATCGGTTGGTTGAGTTTATTGATTCATTATAGATACTATAGGTTGGTTTATATTTATTGAGATAGGGTTTATTGAAATAGGTTTATATTTATTTTTCTTCGACACGCTCAAGGCCGCTCGGCCGTGCTTATGGTCTCAGAAAAATAAATAGTAAACCCTGACAATGCAGATCATCTCCATAAGCTTATGTTCTCAGAAAAATAAATAATAAACCTACAGCACTGATACGCTTCTCAAGTGTATAATCTTGGGA
>CAUQIL010000028.1:0-8347 GCA_963518195.1 uncultured Candidatus Saccharibacteria bacterium
CGCTTCTTGCCGGGCAGCCTGGAATCGGTAAGTCCACTATTTTTATGCAAATTTGTGCTGAAGTTGCCAAAAAGCATCAGGTGCTCTATGTCTCCGGTGAAGAGTCGGCCAGCCAAGTCAAAATGCGTGCTGCTCGTCTCGGTGCTGATTCTGATAAGTTGGTTTTTGCCAGCTCTACCTCTGGTAATGATATTGCCAAAACTATCCGTGAAGGTGACTTTGATCTTGTTATCGTTGACTCAATCCAGACTCTTGCCATCAACGAAATTTCCTCCGCACCTGGCACCGTCTCTCAAATTACTAATGCCGGCAACCTCATCATCCAGGCCGCCAAGTCCACAGACACCGCTGTGATCATTGTCGGCCATGTCACTAAGGAGGGCACTCTTGCTGGTCCAAAAGTACTCGAGCACCTCGTTGATGTAGTCGTTAATTTTGAGGGCGATCGTTATGGTGGTTTCAAAACCATTCGTGCCGTAAAGAATCGTTTTGGCCCCACCTCCGAAGCTGCGATTTTTGAAATGAATGAAAAAGGCTTAAGCGAAGTACAGAATCCTTCCGCCGCTCTGCTCGCCGAGCGTCAAAACACTGACGGTTCGATCATTCTCGCCACTCTGGAAGGTACTCGTCCACTTTTGGTTGAGATTCAGGCGCTTTGTACGACCACTAATTTTGGTTATCCTAAGCGAGCTGCCTCTGGTTTTGATCTTAACCGTCTCAATCTCCTTATTGCCGTCATCGAACAACGCACCAAGCTAATTCTCAGCGATAAAGATATTTTCCTAAACGTGGTTGGTGGTATCAAAATCAAAGATTCCGCCGCCGACCTTGCAGTCTGTCTTGCCATCGCCTCTGCCGCAGCCGGCCGTAAGCTCTCCGAAGAATATGTGGTCTTTGGTGAGGTTGGACTTGGTGGCGAAATCCGCTCCGCCTTCCGTCCTGATCAGCGGATCAATGAAGCAAAGAAGCTCGGGTTCAAACACGCCATCGCTCCCGCTACTATCCGCGACTCCTTTGTTATTCCTGTCAAGGATCTTCGCACTACATTAATCCAATATGTTAATGAATAAATATATCACCAGATGAATAATCAGACTAAAATTTTTATCAAACAAATCTCACTCCAGCTTCTCAAAAATCAGGGAATTAATTCATGCGCATTCTAGGTATCGACCCCGGCACTGGTATTTGTGGTTTTGGTATAATTGAAGTCAAGCAGCAAAATGGTCGCACCACCGGACGTGCTAAGATGATTGATAATGGCGTAATTACTACTCCTGCTCACACTCCCCTCCAGGAACGTCTCCTCGATATCTATGAATCACTTCATGAAATTATTAAACTAGACCAACCTGACTGTGTTAGTATTGAAAAACTCTTCTTTACTAAAAATATCACCACAGGCATATCCGTTGCAGAAGCTAGGGGTGTCGCTTTGCTTGTCTGTAAGCAGCACAATCTTCCCACCTTTGAATACACGCCAAACGAAATCAAAAAGACCATGACTGGTTACGGTAGTGCCGATAAGAAACAAATGCAGGAAATGGTTAAGCTTCACTTAAATCTCTCCGAAGTACCAAAACCAGACGATGCCGCCGATGCTCTTGCCGCCGCCATCACCCACTCACTAATGCATCTGGGGGAATAATAAAGGCCTCTCTTGCAACATCATCAGTTGTTCCGCTCTTTTTGTTGCATCTGCATAAAAAATAAGCCCCACGTGAGGCTTATTTTCTAATACGCTCTTAGTAATTAATTGCACGAATTTCAAAGAAGGCCTGAGGATGGGCACAAACTGGACAAACTTCAGGCGCTTCCTCGCCCACAAAAGTATAACCACAGTTGCGGCACTTCCAGACAGTCACTTTGTCTGACTTGAATACGACGTCATCATCAATATTCTTCATTAGCTTCAAATAACGCTCTTCATGGGTTTTTTCAATCGCCGCCACGCCTTCAAACTTGGTTGCAATCTCGATAAAGCCTTCTTCGCGTGCTATTTTTGCAAACTCGGCATACATCTCTGTCCATTCGTAATCTTCACCAGCTGCTGCCGCCTCAAGATTACTTCTCGTGTCGCCTACTTTTCCGCCGTGAAGGTATTTAAACCACAGCTTTGCATGTTCTTTTTCGTTGTCTGAGGTTTCATTAAAAATCGCAGAGATCTGTTCATAACCTTCTTTTTTGGCCTGAGAAGCGTAAAACTGGTATTTTACTCTAGCCTGCGCCTCGCCGGCAAAAGCGGTTTGTAAATTCAAATAAGTCTTACTATTCTTAAAAGTCTCGGTATCGATATCAGACATATAATCCTCCTTTAGTTAAACATAGATGTTACAATATATTATATAATACAGAACCCTCTAGCGCCAGCAGATAAAAGAGTAACCCGGAAGAAAGGACGACCATGGCAATTGAACGCGTAATTGATAATGTCTCGCATCAAGATGATACTGAAGAACAGGTGATTGAAGTCAGTCTACGTCCGACTAGTTTTCAGGAGTATGTAGGGCAAGAACGCCTCAAGCGCAACCTTAAAATTGCCATCGACGCCGTCAAAAAACGCGCCGACGGAACTTCGCTCGATCATGTTTTGCTGTATGGTCCTCCAGGTCTTGGTAAAACCACCATGGCTAACGTCATCGCGCACGAACTCGGCGCCAATCTTCGTGTTACTTCTGGTCCTGCCATTGAGCGCGCTGGTGATCTCGCCTCGATCCTCACCAACCTTCAAGATGGCGACGTTCTTTTTATTGACGAGATCCACCGTCTGCGTCGTGCAGTTGAGGAGATTCTTTATTCAGCCATGGAAGACTATAAGCTCGATATTGTTATTGGTAAAGGTCCAGCCGCTCGTTCTGTCCGTCTCGACCTCCCTCATTTCACCGTCATCGGCGCCACCACTCGTACTGGTTCTCTTGCTGGTCCGCTTCGTGATCGCTTCGGCATCACACATCGTCTAGAATATTATAAGGTTCCAGAAATTGAACAAATTGTTTCTCGTACCGCTGCTATTTTAAATACTGAAATCAAGCCTGAGGCCACAGCCCTTCTCGCCACCCGCTCTCGTCTTACTCCTCGTATTGCCAACCGTCTTACTAAACGCGTACGCGATTTTGCCGACGTGAATGGAGACGGTATTATTGATTCTGAAACCGCCACGCGCGCGCTTGCTCTTCTTGAGATTGACGAACTGGGTCTTGATCCCGCTGATCGTAATATGTTGGAACTAATGCTTGAAAATTACGAGGATCGCCCCGTTGGCCTCACTACTATCGCCGCCCTCACTGGCGATGAAACTACAACCATCGAGGACTATTATGAGCCATATCTGATTCAGCTCGGCTTTATTGAAAAAACTCCTCGTGGTCGCCGTGTTACTGAAAAAGCCAAGCGCCACCTCGAGAAAATTAAAGCCAGCTAATCTTTATCAAGCCATTACGTACTCCGGATCACTTAAATAAATTTGCAAAAACTCTCTGAAAATGCTATAATAAATACCAATTAATTGGGACCAGATTATGGCAAAAAACTCCCAAAAACAGCTACCAGGCATCGCCTTTGAAAAAGGTGAGCATCTTGTTTTAGTAATTAAACGAACCAAGCTCATTCCTCTCGGTTTTTGGGCGGGTGCTTTTATCTGCTCGATCATCCTGATCGCCGCAAGTATCCTCATTAATGGCGGTAATTCATTTATTTTTAACCTTGATCCCACTTCTCGCTCTTTCTTCCTTATGATTATTCTTGTCGTGCTTGGTACTATCTGGATCGCTACTTTAATCTCCACCCATGTCTATTCTGGTAACTGCCTCTACGTCACTAATAAACGCCTTATCCAGAATTCTGTCACCTCTCTTTTTTCAAGCTCCACCAATGTGATTGATCTTGTTGCTGTAGAAGATGTTAGTTTCAAACAATCTGGGATTTTTGAACATATGTTTAGTGTTGGTACTTTACGTATGTCCACCATCGGTTCTGAAACTACATATACCTTTGAGAATGTTGATACGCCAACTGATGAGCTTGAGATTATCACTCATCTTGTCCATGTTGAAAAAGGTGAAGCTCCAGCAGAAGCCTGTGCCGTAAATGGTGCGGCCAATACTGCATCCACCGTAATTAATTCTAGTGCTCCTACTACTGTTGTTGCTACCCAACCAGTCACCTTTACAAGCACTAACGACTCAGTCCCTCCAGTCATCGAAGTAATCGCTCCCGCCACTCCATCAGCCGAAGGCGTTGATACTAGTAGTACAACTTTTAATCCTCCAGCCAATTAGCCCCCATAAAACAAGAAAATACCTGGCAGTACCAGGTATTTTTTATGTATATTTATCGTTGCTTGAGTGCTAGTCTAATACGCTTTTCAATCGGCAGGTTCGCATCAACCTTCGACAGTGCATCTGTCGCCTCCTTCAACGGGAAGCCGAGCGCCATCAAGGCATCTAGTGCCTCATCATTTTCTGGTTGACTTTGTACTGATACAACTTCAGTCGCACCGTATCTAGTCGGAAGACCCACTTTATCTTTCAAATCCACAATTACACGTTCTGCCGATTTCTTACCCACGCCTGCTGCCTTGCTCACAAACGTTGCATCTGCATTGGCGATTGCATTGCGCACTTCTTCTGGTGCCGCCAAAGAAAGAATTGCCATCGCCGCCTTCGGCCCCACTCCGTTTACTGAGATAAGCATTTCAAATATTTTCTTCGCCATTAAACTCGAAAATCCATACAGATCCTCAGAAGTCTCTCTTATCGCATGGTATGTATAAAATTTCTTCTTCTCGCCCACGTTAGTTGCTTCAGCATCAATCTGTGATAGCCCAAGCTCATATCCCACTCCATGAACATCAACAATAATTGAATTTAAAAATTTTTCGGAAACTTCTCCCTCAATGTGTGCAATCATGTCACTATTTTATCACAGACAGATTTTCTCTCTCAGCCATGGCTTTCTTTGGTATAATAAGCGTAAAGGTTTTAAAATGTCTGAACAACTCAATCAATTCTATTCCGTAGAGAATCAAGACCCCCAGGTCATAAATGGGGAAGTACCACTCTCGAACCCTTATCAGCCCGAGTTACAACAACAATTTTCTGATCCCGAACTTGATCTTCTTTTAACTCTCTCTTCAAGCCTTCAAGAACAAATTGGCATAAAAATGGAAGACTTTAATTTAGGCGCCACAGAACAGGATGATAGTCCTGAAAATGAATATGATGATAATGATGACTTTGAGGAAGAAGAGAATTACGAAAACGGATATGACGACGAGGATGAGCGAATCGAATTCCGTGACAGCTACAAGAAAATCAATCAGTATCCTCTCACTCCTGAAATTTATGAGCGGTTCCCATTTCTTCACGAACTCCCCCAAGGTGTCGCTGTTATGGGTGGCGTTGCCAGGAGTATTACTAGGCAATTTCTCACCGGTGACATAGAACCAATTCGCGACATTGATCTCGTCCATATCAATGATCGTGAAGGCGATCAACCAGTTTCTCCTGAAGAGTTAGAACATCTCTCTCAAAAGTTCATGCCGGAAGATTATGCTTTTGGCCATGGTATCCAACCAGAGTCATTCGAACATTACTTCCGTACTCGTGACTTCACCGTTAATGAAAGTCTAATTTTAAATAATCAGCTTTATTTTACCGAGTCTGCCAAGAATGATTTTCTGGAAAACATCATCCGACCTACTTACAAAGAATTACCAAACTATCAAGATGAACTAAGTAGTCGTCTCTTTCTCAAGGCCCTAATGATGCAAAGTGTCATCGCTGAATTCACCGACTCTATTCCGACCCTAGAAGATATTAATTATGTTGACCGTATCCGCACTTTTGATATAGCTCTCATGCTTAATAAATGCATTAGTCGTGGTGCAGAGGTTGCCCAAAGCTTCACAACCAACCTAGTTGACTGGGATGTTATCTCAGAGGATTTTCTAGGCCGCCCACTTGCCGCTGCCAGGGACCTTCGTCAGGACTTATATAATTTTAACTATTATCCATCCGCCTATAAGCCAAACCAGGATTCATCCTCAAATGAAAAATCTGATCAAGAAATTAAGGAGTATCTCAAATCAATCAACTTTAAGGAATTTGATCTACCAGACTCAATGTCTAGGTTTCATACCTCAGACCCCAGTATTCGACTGGCTATCAAAGAATATGAAGAAGGTTCGACCGATCAGATCCGTCTACCTATCGATAAAGTTCCGATTGATCCCGATGATTATCCAGAGCGTTTTCATGGCCAATATGAAGACTATGATTTTGACTTTATTAATTCTGAGGACTAAGCTCTTACGCTTTTTATCCTGCTATATCTTGGTATTTCTTGAGGACAGAGCTATTAGGGTAGCAATAGTAGTCATCTCTCTCGTATTCGTAAGACAATGGAATAGAAGACATAGTTAAGCAGCCACTCTTCTGTGTTTCGCGAGGGCTAATTGAAGAGCCTTTTTGTAGGTGGTTTTACCGGTTAAGCAGTCCATCATAGTCTGTTTTTCGCGCGCAGATAATTTCATACCCTCCAGCCTAAGGTTGGAATCTACAAAGCTAATCATCTCTTCGTTCTTACTCATATACCTATTATACTATATCTTGGTGTATTCCTCTAGTTCTAGGTGAAGAGTTTATGGCTATCTTATTTTCTACTCCGTCAGTAGTGTTATTCTTGGGTTTTACTAAGCCAATCAGCCCATGTTCTTCCATCAGATCTTTTGTAACTCTCTGGGTTACTGAATATGTCGTTGAGTGTTCGTTGACTGTCTCGTTGAACTACTTTAAAACCATTTAAGAAAGCTCTATAATCTTCGGCTGTCCAACCGTCAAAAGTCTGGTGGCTTTTTTCGTTTGGTGCACCAGTATCCATGTCCTCTTTTTCTATTTCTATTGCCATATATTCGCTAGCATCATTAGGAATTGTTTTTATGCTGTCGGATATTACTTCATCAGAAGTCCCTTTGATTTTAAGCATTCTACATAGCGATAAGAGAGCAACATCGCCATCATGAAAGGCTAGATTAATAGCTTTTTTTTCTTGAGGTGTTAAATTATTTTCTGCATCATCAGTCAGATACACATCTGGTGTTTCACCAAAGAGTATATTTACCCTCGAATTCATCTCGTTAATACGTGGGTCTATTTTGCCATCTCTAGCCCACTTTTCAGCTAAGATACCACGAGCTAAATGATATGCTGTCATGGCGGACTGGATGCCGTGCTCTCTTTCAAATTTTCCATGCCCGCCAGATTCATGCGCCGAATCTGTCTTGTGAATAAAGTTTTCACTATGTAAATTGAAATTCGGATTATCAAATATTTCATATACCGCTCTTGAAGTTCTTCCGTTACCATCAGCAAAAAGGTGCAAATTATTGACCGTATAATATGAAAGAGTCGCTCGATAATGATTGTCTTTTATTCCTTTTAATGCTTCGGTAGTATCGTTCAGGATAGCTCCTTGAACCTGTCGCGATGGCGCCATATGCTCACCAACTCGCACGTTATTCCTTACGCCACGTTCAGACCTACCGACACCACGCAAAATGCCATTAAGCTTCATAAGATATTTATAAGCTCCATCACGGTTTAGCTCTTGTATTCTACTATCAAAGGCTTCCTCATTTTGGCGTAATTCAGTCATCTTTGATAATTCCATCAGCCTCTGAGCTTTTTCGCCGTTACTTCGCTGTCGAGTTTTGTCTTCCGTAACTTGCCCTGTTTTGCTACCTGGAAATGATAATTTTTTAAGATCATCCCATTCCGTCTTCTGGCTGTAATTGTCTGATTGTTCGTGGTTGTATGTGTTCTCTCGCATTGGATACTCCTTAATTTATTATAATTATATATCCAAATCTATAGAAATTGAATTCAGCAAGAATTCGGCAAGTTATTAAAAGAGATCTTTCTTAAAGGTCGGAGCTTCACCCAATAAAAAATAACGAATCTCTTCGTTATTATCCTGCTATATCTTGGTAGCACCAACTGGGATCGAACCAGTGACCTTAGGCTTATGAGTCCTACGCTCTAACCAGCTGAGCTATGGTGCCACTTGGCGGAAGGGACAGGATTCGAACCTGCGAAGCGTTAACTTGCTGGTTTTCAAGACCAGTGCCATCAACCACTCGGCCACCCTTCCGCTAACTATTTTAACAGATTATTCGGCGTTCGTAAATACGTTTGTTACATCGTCGAGGTCATCAATTGCATTTAGTAATTTATCGACTTTTTCGGCATCATCCTCGCTCACAGGTACTGAAGTGTTCGCAATATAGCGAAGTTCTGCATTTTCAACAGTAAGTCCAGCGTCAATCAAAGCCTGTCTAACTTTCATCAAG
>CAUQIL010000029.1:0-8228 GCA_963518195.1 uncultured Candidatus Saccharibacteria bacterium
ACCAAAATTCTCCATCGGTGATTATCAGAGTCATCCGATGAAGTCCTAAGAGCCCGCACGGCGCAAGCCCTGCGGGCTTTTTTGTGCCCTCAATTTGTCCCGCGAAGTCCGAAGAGAACTAATTAAATCCGAACCTTTTAGGCCCATTGATAGGCCCAACGAAAAGCTCTATTGTTTTCGTTGGGCCTAAACGCATGGAGAATCCCCCATGGCAAGAAAAACCAAGCCGTTAACCGATACGGAAATCAAAGCCGCCAAACCTAAAGATACCGATTACCAGTTGTATGATGGTGACGGGCTTACTCTGCTAATCAAGTCCAGTGGTAGTAAGCTCTGGCAGTTCCGTTACTATCGACCTCTGACAAAGCAGCGAACCAAGCAGAGCTTTGGAGCCTACCCTGCCGTCTCACTTTCTGATGCGCGTAAACTCAGAGCTGAATCTCGAGTTTTATTAGCAAAAGACATTGATCCTCAGGAACATCAGAAAGAACAGGTGAGAAATTCTCAAGAGGCCAAAACCAATACCTTCTTGTTAGTTGCCGAGCGTTGGTGGAATGTGAAGAAAACCAGCGTAACAGAGGACTATGCCGACGATATCTGGCGCTCGCTTGAGAGAGATGTTTTCCCGGCAATCGGTGATATCAGTGTCACTGAGATTAAGGCTCATACTCTGGTTAAAGCAGTTCAGCCGGTTCAGGCAAGAGGTGCATTAGAGACTGTTCGCCGCCTTTGTCAACGTATTAACGAAGTCATGATTTATGCGCAGAACACAGGCTTGATTGATGCAGTTCCCAGCGTAAACATCGGGAAAGCGTTCGAGAAACCGCAGAAGAAAAACATGCCTAGTATCCGCCCGGATCAACTTCCACAACTAATGCAGACTATGCGCACGGCAAGCATCAGCCTGTCCACACGATGCCTGTTCATGTGGCAGCTTCTCACCATTACCCGCCCTGCCGAAGCAGCTGAAGCTCGATGGGATGAGATCGATTTTGATGCTAACGAATGGAAAATTCCTGCAGCTCGAATGAAGATGAACCGGGACCATACGGTTCCATTATCTGAAGGAGCTCTCGCTATTCTGGAAATGATGAAGTCTCTCAGTGGTGGTCGAGAATTTATCTTTCCCAGTCGCATCAAACCAACCCAGCCGATGAACAGCCAGACAGTGAATGCAGCACTCAAACGTGCTGGATTGGGAGGCGTTCTCGTTTCCCATGGCTTGCGTTCTATCGCCAGCACGGCTCTCAATGAGAAGGGATTTCCACCTGATGTTATTGAAGCTGCGCTTGCCCATGTGGACAAAAATGAAGTACGTCGTGCTTACAACCGCAGTGATTATCTCGAGCAACGCCGTCCAATGATGCAATGGTGGGCTGATTTCGTGATGGTTGCGGAGCGTGGAAGTACCATTGAGATAGGAATAAAAGGAATGCGTTCAGTTGGGTGACAGATACGAATCAAGCCCAGCTCTAGTGCGTAAATTGAGTTGGTAGACGTTATTGCCAAATTCTCTATGTCTAGGAGTTGACAAAAAAACATAACAGTGTCCAATATAAATATTTCCTCTTAACAACTCAAATAGGAATTTTATATTAAATATATTTTATTTTATCTCATACTCATTTGATTTATTTTATTGAATTTATCGGTATTTATCCAGATTGTACGTTACATTCGGTTTATAAGAGGGATTTAATGAAAACCATTGAAGAAATACGACTTGATTATAATAGATTATCTGAATTAACTGCAAGTTCAGATGCTAAAGCCAAAAGAAGCCGTGGATATGAATTCGAAAAATTACTTAATTCTCTTTTTACTTTAGATGAGCTTGATCCAAGAACTGGCTATCGACCAACTGGAGAACAAATTGATGGTTCTATTTACTTTGATGGCAGGGTGTACTTAATTGAAGCCAAATGGCATGCAGATCCGTTACCAGCATCAACACTTTATCAATTTAAAGGTAAAGTAGATGGTAAGCTCGCAGGTACAATTGGTATATTCATTTCTATGTCTGGATATTCAGAAGATGCCGTTGACGCTTTGGCCCTTGGAAAAAATCTAAATATAATTTTATTTGATCGCCGAGATATGGACGCTGCGATAATTCGTGGCAATGGATTTCGTCAAACTCTCAAGATGAAAATTCGTCAAGCATCTGAAGAAGGGACTATATATTTCCCAAGTGAAGCGGATGTGGTAACAGCCGAAAAAACCCAATCTATTGAAATAAGCCATCTAAGCTATGACAGAATAACACATGAGTTTTTAAGCTCGCAATTAAAACCTAGAAACGTGGATCCAATCGAAGAGTTATTTATTGTATGTGAAGGTGATACAGATCGCGTGGTTATCTCTACCTTTGTAGAGCGAATATTATCTAAAGCCAAATCAGGTCGCTCAGTAAAAATTATAACCGCCATGGGTAAACTAGCAATACCTCGCATTGTAAATGCGTTGAATAATAATTTCAATCCAAAATCAAAGATACTAATTATTGCAGATTCTGATAATGCAATTATAGAAACTGAAACAATGCTTTCTAACGGTATTGAATCAGATAACTGGCTAGCCTGCATACCTAATCCATCAATAGAAAACTGGCTAGGAATTGACGAGATAAACACACGTCGTCCCGGTATAAAGCAAAGAATTGAGCAATATAGCATTATTGCAAATGAGGTTGATATTGAGTTACTGAAAACTAAGGATCTTGAATTCGATAAATTCCACAAAATTATCCTTGGAGAAAACCAGTCTCGTAAATCTCCAGCGGATAATTAAAAACAACTCGGTCTAATATAAAGTGAAACTCATTTCGATTCAAACTTGTTTCACTTTACATTTTTTTGATAATATTCAAGCTCCCAGCCAGCTGTTTAAGCCACTTTAATTACCTGATATGCACGCATATTTATAAACAACCTTAACAAATCAATTTTTTAAATTAAATAAAAAATCACCAATAAAAACATTACATTTCATATCTAAATCCATTGATAAAGAGGAATTAACAAGTTAACTTAATAGTATATTTATCACAACAGACTAGAGCCTATAAAATAACCATTTGTAACTTGTCGTTTTCAATAAGGAACATGAAAGAATGGCCAAAAGAGATCCAAACAAATCTGCACGCAACAGAATCATTATAAAAATAAAGAACGAGTTAAGAGATTTGCTTCCTACGGTCTTACAAGAGACCGCTGTAGAAACTGAAGCTTCGTTAAATGCCAAAATTGGCAGCAAAACAGATGACTTTTTTGATTTAAAAAATGAAATTATTCATTCTGACAATGAATTTATAATTAAGTGGTTAAGTGGGTTAAAGCAAGCAATTGAAAGTGGTGCGGGGCCTGCTTACGAATGGATTGATGAACAATCAAAAAGCAGTGCTAAATTTAAAAAGTATCTTTTACTCTTCCTTAAACGAAGTTACTTGAAGCATTTTGATGAACTCTCCAAAAATCGTCCACATGAAAATGACTCAGTTATTTGGATTGGGCAGAAAAATGCACACTATGGTCTATTAGTTACACCACGATTTAAGAATGGTGAATGGGAAAATGACCGAAGTGAAATTAGGGCGTTTGAACAAGGATATTGGACGATAGGCCATGTATTAACGACTGGTTTAGTAATTCCAGGCCAAAATGAAAAAGTTATATTTGATGATATTGAACAATACCTCTCATTTTTCCGCAATGTATTAGTACGCAACTCAGGCTCTAAGTACGAGTATGAAATATCAGGCTACTACAAGGAATTTGTAAGAAGCTCAGCAAACCCACTATCAATTCCGTTAATGATTCCTGAGTTTAGATATCGGGGTTTAGAGAAGCAACATAAATATCGCTTAGACTTCATGATAACTAATCCATTTACACTTAGTCGTGTTGGATTTGAACTATCTCCATGGTCTACGCACGGTTATCTTCATAAAATAAAAGGATTAACACAAAAAGAAATAAATGAAATGGCTGCTGATAATTTTTCAAAAGAAATGTCAAAGCATAGAGCATATTTCAATAAGCATAGGGTTTACACATTAATCTACACGGATGACGAATTGAAAGATTGCAAAAAAATATTTAATGACGATATATCGCCTCATTTAAACCCGGAAAAACTTGGCACTCAACTTTCATTCACGATCATGGAAGAGTTTTTATGAAAAAATGCTCACTTGTTTCTTTGATGATATCAAAATTAAATTTTTTATTATAATCTTATCCCGGCGATTGTTTTGAATAAAATCTAACCATGATTATAATCGATATCATTAAAATTGATGTCGATTATTCCCATAAAAAATAAAACCTCAACAAACCAATTTAAAACTTCTCATTGTGACATTTTCTAAAATTAGCCAGTTGCTTCGCATCTGGTTCGTCATATGTATCAAACCGAGGAGCCTGTTTTATCTCGGCGCCATCAGAATAATAAAGCCTAGTGAAAGTGAATCTTCCACCGAAACCGCTGCTAAATTCTTCTCCATAAGCATTTTTCTCACCCGCAACAGCCCAAATAGCAGAATATCCTTTATTTTTCAACAAGTTAAGAAATAATCCTCTATCAACGAGGGCAGCGCTGCGCCCCTGTCGACTCACTGAGGGGTCCCAAAAAATTACTTTATTAGAGTCATCTTGATAGAAGATTGACCTTCCATCTTTAAGTCGAAGATTCAGTCCATCCATAATCCAACTGGCAGGAAGAAAGATATTAATATTGTCACTAACCGAACCATCATAACCGACAGATTCTGCAGCATATTCTGCAGTAGTCGGCAAAACCGATATTTTATCTCCAGTTTGCTTGGAAACTCCATATGGGTACCACTGGTCAATCCAATCATCATAATTTTGATTCAAAGTCCGCCAAGGATATTCACCAAGATGTACATGGCTACCTCCCCCCATCGCAGTCGGGAGATCATGATTCGTTGTTAGGTGACATCCTGACATGATATTGATCGCTTTTGAAAGGTCTCCGGTATTTACTACAAGGCAAGCTACTCGACGCCAGCTTTCTGTCTTGAATCCTACGGCAGGTTTGCTCCAAGTATCAAAACCGGTAAGAACAAGCCAATCACGATTATCTTCAGGTGAAACAACTTCGATTACGTCAATTGCATCTAGAATATCTTCGTCCGAGTGTAACCAAGCGATTGCGGTTTCCGGCGTCCTAGCAGGGAGTGTAGGTATCGCCCCTGCCCAGAATGCACTCCCTACGAAGTCCTTCCAGCCGTTGTCAGAGGTGCGGGTAACTAACAAAGACGGATCCAAGTTGCGCAAACGGTATAAGTCGTCCTCCCTGTTCGGCAAAGGTTCCAGGTTATCGCTCATTCGCGCAACCAGCTCATAGAGCGCAAGCCACTGATACTTCTTACCGATACGCTCGAGAGAATGCTCATTACGACTGCCGTGTATGGTTCTGTCGAAATCGCCATGCAATTCTTCACTCCAACCGAGTTCGTGGGCGCGCATGACTACCCAGCGACGCGCCCAGGCAAGATTGAATTCAGCGACTCCTTGCCTTGCTAAGCGTTGATACATTCCCTCAGAACGCCAATGTTCCGCTTTCGCTTGCCACTCTTCAAAAGCATCCGCCCCCACAATAGTTCGAAATTGTGCCTTGCCTTCATCTATTCTGACGCGACTCTCTCCTGTAATAGATTTATTGTCAGGATTTTCCCGAACCATAGTTGCAAGGAGCGTTTCATATGCTTCCATCATCTCCTTAGTAGCCACACTTTTGAATTGTTCGAACCATTCTTCGCGCAGATCATTGACTGTCGGTAAGTCAACGGCACCAAAAGGTGCGGGGCTCCAGTCTTGCACAGCATAGTCGAGTACATACCGACCAAAATCACCGTCCAGGCAGGAGTTTACTATTTCATCGCGCCCTCTATAATTTGAATTGTAGTTTCGCGTGTAAGAGTCAATAGACTCGTCAGTTACATACTCAATTGGCCAAGGGCTTTTGAAAGGATGTTTCAGTTTTTCTGGAGCAATACTATCACTTGGCTCACCGTGGAATTGAGCATAACCAATTAACCCGAGCGCATGATCTCTAAGTAACTCGTTCACAGGAGGGACATTTTCGGCAAACAAGTCACGAAAAAGCCTTGTTGCGACTTTAGTTAACTGCTGTGCTTCCCAGCAGCCTTGCATTGCTGCACCATACAACGAAGCAACCACCCGTTCAGTTACATAATCATCATCAATATCTTTAAAATTATCCCATAACGTAATTGCCAAACCGGGCCGATCTGCCAAAAGAGCGACCAGTGCTTTCGTAGCTCTGTCACGGAGTGGCCGTCGAGTTGTAGTTAGAAACCATGCAAGTTGAATGGCAGCAAGTTCAGCTCGTTCTTCAGTAATTTGTGATTGTTCAGCATTCCAAGCCCAGTCAACCAAGTGATCTGCTCGCTCTGAATGTGCGAGATGTATCGTCCAAGAAGCATCGCGCGTAGGCAGGTTAAGGTTTCGGAGTTGTACAGTAAGATAGTTCACATTGAATGGGTGCTTCGGCTCGGATGCTAGCGCGATAAGCGTCTCATAGCGAAGATATCCATCCTTCGTGTTCTCTACGAGAGTCCATGTCCGTTCAGTAAAGGCTGATACCCTTCGTGTTAGAAGGCTTTTTGTGAACGCTTCATAGCTCCAGCCAAAGGTGGACGCAAGGGGTAGATCTAGTAATTCGATGTTGAATCGTTCGGGAAGTTGCACCGCAACTGCTTCCAAAAGACCCGCCCTGATCAAAGAATTTCTGTCTGAGAGCGCTGAGTTAAGCGGGGAGCCCGTTTCACATATATTTGCAATCCCATTCTGAGCACTTCTATCCAGCAAGTTCGCTGAGATTGCATGATCGCCCACACGTTCAAACTCAAACCGGACAACCTCGGAGTCACCAGAGACTGAGTAGCTATCAGGCTCTATTGCTAACAATCCCTCATTCGCTAATTGGAATAAAAGATCATGAGCCATTTCTTGCCCATTGTGGATCAGCCTCAACAACTCATCAGCACGCTCATACCCTATCTGCCCACGGCCACTGTTAGCCATTTCTTCCACTAGGGCTGTTATCGCTTTTCGTACAACTTTACGCGTCGGTGCCACCCCTAAGTTGGTTTCAACCCGCCTTGATACCGCAGCAGTATAAAGACCTAGTACGTCAGATATACTAACGAGACTTTCTGGGAGGAGTACTTCACCATCACCGCGAAATAAATCGCAAACGAGACGCAGAAAAAGTGGATTTTGTAGCTCGTCGAGTTGGTGAGGAGTCTCAGGAATGCTGATACCACGCCTAGAGAGATAACAAACTACTTCCTTATCGTTGAAACCCTTATGCTCGATTCTCGGTAGTAGCGTCTCATCAATGGAGGAGGGTATTATCACATTTGCGTAGATTGAACGACATGATAAAACTACCGTAATCCAGGGAAAATCACGCAAGTCTTTAAGTAAACCTGGCAGTCTGGTCGGCCAAATTGACTGCCCATTCTTTTCGTTCAAAGCATCAATTGCAACAAGGCTGCGTACTCCAGCAGATTCTCCAGCTGCATTCAGTGCACCCAGAAAATGCTTCACTTGTAAGTGCCTTGGTAGGTCAAGATCCCTTAATATCTCCCCCCAAGGTTCAGCATCTGGTAACTTACCTCCCAGAACCATCAACGCCGGTCGGTTGAGCTGAAGTTGATGGGCGCAGGCATCAGCAAGTAGATGGGACTTGCCTGTGCCAGCCTCACCTACAATCAGCAATGCCCGTGTATCGATATGCTGCCAACGTTCAGATCGAAGTGCGCGGGCTGCTATACGCAATGCACTGACCAGGTTAGACAGTGCGATGACTTCAGGGTCTGGTTTTGACTTTGAGCTACGTTTGAGATCAAGCGTGTTATGCCACTTAAAGGCAAGCTCCGCTGCCTTATCAACCGTGTCCCTAAGAACCTCAAGGGGGAATGGTTCTGATTGCAATATCCCCTCCTGCCGCAGCATTGCTACCGCAGCTAGCGCTACGCTGCTCGCACCACCGATATCATGTGCTGTCACGCTTTTGAGCCTATCTTCGATCTTTTCTGCGTAGACCAATAACTCATCGAATATGGCGGGGTCACGTAGTGTCGCAACGATTGTCTTTCTTACAGGAAGATCAATGTGGCTTTCTGGGCTATATCGATCGCCAAGACTATCAGCAACACGGTCAAAGGCTTTTCC
>CAUQIL010000030.1:0-7850 GCA_963518195.1 uncultured Candidatus Saccharibacteria bacterium
AAAAAAATTTTCAATAATCTTGAACCCAAAAAAAAAAACACCCCCCCCCATTATCGGTTTGTAACACAGAAATGGCAGTTAGGAACGAAAACGACTCTAGGGCGACTATGGAGGATATTATTAAGACCAGCCCAAGTCTATGGGATAAACTCAAAGATCAGACTTCGTTTAACACTTATGTACTTTCCAAAAAGATAGAAGATGGCGGGCTTGATCTTAATGCTGTATTAAACCAAAAATCTCTTCAAAAGATGGCTGAGATGACTAACGGCCACGCTAATGGAATGTATCTCTTAAGAATAATCTCAATCTCAGATTATAATAAGATTGCTAAGCTATATCACCTCGATCAATATAAATTAGATCCTGATCAATATTTTATTCTGTCTGACTTCAAAAAAATGGAGGAGATTTACAATATATCTCTGAAAGATGGACATAAAATCAAGATAAACGAAAAAACCTTATCACCAAAATTTGACTATCCAAAACAAGGTTTTATCGAGCCATCCAATACGAATGGCAATATGGGAATTCTCGTTGTCTCTGACGAAGTTACTAAAACTTTAGCAAAATATGAGAATTTCATGGTCGCAAACTATAAGACAACTGATAAAAATGAAAATGAACAGTTCGATAAAGACTTGCGTCGCATTGTTACTGGCAACGAAAATGATTATATTAAAATCACTTCTCCGCGTTTTTATAGTATATATACCAAAAATCAGATAATCGCCATGTCGGTAGGTCTTCAGGCTATTGCTGTTTTCCTTGGCTTATATCTTGGTATCATCTTCCTCATCTCTAGTGCTGCGATTTTATCACTTAAAGAATTATCTGAATCATCTGATAATCGTGAAAAATATATGATATTAAGACGCTTAGGTGCAGATGAGAGGACGATTAATCGCGCTCTCTATCGCCAAATTGCCATATTCTTTGCCGCCCCACTTTTCTTGGCTATCGTCCATTCGATCTTTGGCCTGACGTTTGCTATAAAAATTCTTAGCTTTATTGGCGCTGATGGATTAGTTCCATCAATAGTCATGGCTGTAATATTTTTGGTAACAATTTACGGCGGCTACTTCCTCTTAACCTATCTTAGTAGTAAACGTATTATTTCTGAAAAGCAATTACGCCGCAACTAATACAGTTATCAATAAACAATATCTACAGAGAAAACAGAATAAATAAAAAACCGCGGACAAAACGGATAGTAAAAACATCTAGCCCCTCGAAAGAGGGGCATGTTTTTTGTTATACTAATATTATGAATTACAAAATAATTCTCGCAAAAAATATAAAATATTCTGACGTTCAGTCAAAAAACAAAATCGTATTTTTATTGGATAATAAAAATCAATTTCCTACTTTCAACTCCCAGGGAGGTGTAAGGCGGCAATTTGAAGAGCTTTTTAAAGCAAAAATTTCTTTTGGTTATATTCTTTTTCAAGATAAAAATAAAAATGCTATTTTTGCATCAGCAAAGATAAAAAAGCTTCCAAAAAATTGGCATTATGTCCCATATTCAAAACTAAATAAGAATAACTGTAAAGATTTTGGCATAATACATCGCGCCATGCAGAAGCTCGGCTATGTCTCTGATTTTCTGATATAATTAAGTTATGAAAAATACACGCGAGGACATCTTGCATTTAGCAAAACTTTCTAATTTATCCCTCGAAGAGACAGAAGTAGAAGGCTTGCAGCGAGATTTAGATAATATTGTTAACTATATTTCACAACTAGATGAGTTAAATACTGATGGTGTTGAACCAACTTATCAGGTTTTTGAAATGGAAAATGTCTGGCGAGAGGATGAAATCAAACCACAAGATGCTTCCAGAGAACAGCTTTTAAATCTAGCTTCTGCATCAAGGCAAGACATGATTCAAGTGCCAAAAGTGCTCTAAATTATTTTAATATCTAATATTTCAGAAATTAAAAAAGGAAGACCAAAATGAAGATTGCAAGTAAGCAAATTTCTGCCGTTAGCCTGGTGAAAGAAGCCTTTGAAAAAGCTCGCCAGTTTGCAAAATATAATGTCTTCGTTTCACTAGCAGACGAAGAGAAAGCCCTAAAGAAGGCTGAAGAAATTGATAAGAAGATTGCCGCTGGCGAAGAAGTCGGACCGCTGGCTGGTGTACCTTATGCTTTGAAAGATAATTTCTTAAGTAAAGAAGGAAATACTACTGCCTCTGCAAAAATCCTTGAGTCATTTCATTCTCCAATCGATTCTACCACCGTCAAGAAACTCGAAGAAGCTGGCGCCATCATGATTGGTCGCACCAATCTCGACGCCTTTGCCCATGGCTCTTCGACCGAAAATTCCTACTTTGGTCCATCTCATAATGCCAAGGATTTTGATCGTGTGCCTGGTGGCTCTTCCGGTGGTTCCGCCGCAGCCGTTGCTCTTGATATTGTTGAATTTGCTACTGGTACAGATACCGGCGGCTCCATTCGTCAACCAGCTTCGTTTAACGGCGTTTATGGTTTTAAACCAACCTATGGCACAATTTCTCGTTATGGTGTTGTGGCCATGGCCTCTAGCACCGACTGTATTGGTTTCTTTACTAAAAACGCGGAGGATATGGATCTTTTAATGTCGATCTGTGCCGGCCAAGATGAAAAAGATCTCACTACTTTACCTAGTTTCTATAACCACGAAGAGCAAAAATATTTTGTTCCAGAAATTGCTCCAAAAAGCGCCAAGATTGGTATCATTAAAGACTTCAGAAATGACTCCATTGATCCCGAAGTTCAACGTGTCCTAGATTCTCAGGTTGAAAAACTAAAAGTTGCTGGACATCAGATCATTGAGCTAGAGATGCCGACTCTCAAGTATGCTCTCGCCGTCTATTATATTGTTGTACCAGCAGAGGTCGCTTCAAATCTTTCACGCTATGATGGCATTCGCTATGGTTACCGCTCCGAACATGCTAAGAATCTAAGTGAGGTATTCGGTCTCTCACGCAATGAAGGATTTATGCCAGAGAACAAGCGTCGTATCATGATTGGTAACTTCGTCTTAAGTTCCGGATTTTATGATGCTTACTTTAAAAAAGCCGAGCAGGCACGTACTCTGATCATTGAAGAATATCAAAAAGCTTTTGAGAAGTGCGACTATCTCCTCACTCCTGTTTCGCCATCCCCAGCCTTTAAGCTTGGCGAGAAAGTCAGTGATCCAGTTGCAATGTATTTTGAAGATGTTATGAGTGTGCCAATTAATCTTGCTGGACTCCCAAGCCTCGCCTATCCTGCTGGTGAAAGCCAGGATACTAAGATGCCAATTGGTCTGCAATTGATCGGTCAAAGAAGAAGCGATAAAAGTATTCTAGATTTTGCTAAATACTTCGCTAAGGAGTTAAATTAATGCCATACTCAACTTTAATCCTCCTAATTGCGATTTTGATTGTCGGCGTCTTTGTCTTTATTGCCATTTCTTCCACTGGCCGCCGCAGTCACCGTTTTGATGTCGAGGATTATCAAACCAGGTTCTTAAAAATTGAAAACTCGCTAACTCGTGACAATAAATTATCTTATAACGCAGCCGTCATTGAAGCAGACAAACTACTCGACCGTGCACTTATGGAGCTTGGGGTGCCAGGAAAAACTATGGGAGAAAGACTAAAGGCTTCCAGTACACGCTTTACGCAGCTCAACTCTGTTTGGTATGCTCATAAGCAACGTAATCAAATTGCCCATGAACAAGATTTTAATTTAGAGTATAATCAAGCTAAACATGCCTTAGCGAGTTTTCGTCAGGCTTTAAAAGATCTAGGAGCAATTTAATTGGAGAAACTATGACTGAACAAAAATATGAAATCACCGTCGGTATCGAGTGTCATGTGCAACTCGCTACCAAAACCAAACTCTTCTCTGAAGTCGACAATGATGCTAGGGGAAAAGAGCCAAAATCTTGTGTTTCTCCTGTAGAATATGCTTTACCGGGTATGTTGCCACGCTTAAATCGTGAAGCTGTTAATATGGCAGTACGGGCCGGGCTCGCGCTTAATTCCGAAATTAATCTTCTTTCACGTTTTGATCGCAAACATTATTTCTACCCAGATTCTCCAAAGGGTTATCAGATCACCCAGATGTATCAGCCAATCATCGGTGCCGGCTATGTTGAGCTTCCAAACGGTAAGCAGATCCGCATTGAGCATGCTCATCTTGAAGGCGATGCTGGTAAGCTAAATCATTTTGATAATTATTCGCTCGTAGACCTTAACCGTGCTGATACTCCGCTTATTGAGATTGTTTCAATGCCAGATATTCATACAGCCCATGACGCTCATGACTACTGTAAAGAGCTTTGGCGCCTAATGACCTTTGCCGGAGTTTGTTTTGGTGACCTCTATAACGGTAATATGCGTTTTGACGTCAATATTTCTCTAGCCGAGAAGGGAAGTAAAACTCTTGGTAAACGCGCTGAAATCAAAAACCTCAACTCCTTCCGCTCGGTCGAGCGTGCTATTGAATATGAATATGAGCGACAAAGCAAAATGCTTGACGCTGGAGAAGTTATTACTCAAGAAACTCGTGGTTGGAATGACGCTACAGGCAAAACCACTTCTCAGCGTTCTAAGGAAGAGGCTCAAGATTACCGCTATATGCCAGAGCCAGATCTTCCACCAATCCGATTGACAGAGGAGCAGGTGAAAAAGGAACGTGAAGCTATGCCGCTTCTTCCAGCCGACTATCGTAATACTCTCGGCATGATTATTTCTCAAGATATCTTGGAAATTCTCCTTGACTACAAACAGTTGGTTGATCGTCTAGCTGACCTTAAGACCGAATATGATATCCATGGTATCGATAAAGAAACTAGCAAAGCTGCCATCCTAAAAATCTCCAACCTCTTTACTTCTGTACTCTTAGCTGAAGAGAATAGTAGCCTCTTGAACGATCCAATGCCAAGCGTTAAGCAGTTAATGGATCTAAGCTCTATGATTGCTAAAAATGAACTCTCAAGCACCAGCGTTAAGGAAGTCTTCCTACGCTTCTTTACGCCAGAGATGCGCTTCAAAGAAGCTAGGGTTATTGCCAAAGAACTCAATCTTATTCAAGAAAATGATCTCGGTGCTGTTGAAAAAATTGTTGATGAAGTTCTCGCCGATCCTAACAACGCACAGGCTGTGGCTGACTTTAAGGCTGGCTCTGAAAAAGTGCTCGGTTTTCTAGTCGGACAGGTCATGAAAGCCTCTCGCGGTAAAGCTAACCCAAGTATGGCGCAAGAGATTCTTCGCAAGAAGCTACAGTAAGACTTTCAGAGTAATTAAAGCCATTATCAATCTAATAAAGCTCAAGGTGACCTACTTAATATAAGTATTCTAACCTTGAGCTTTTTGTGCTATTATTAAAGAGTAAAAATTAGGGACCACAAGAAAGCATTGTATGAAATTATATACTAATGAAACTGTTTTTCGTGGTCATCCTGATAAGGTTTGCGATCAAATTAGCGACGCCTTACTTGATGCCTTTTTGCAAGGAGATAAGCATTCGCGTTGTGGCATTGAAGTTATGGGTGGTAAAGGTAAAATCTTTATTACTGGAGAAGTAACCTCAAACTCTGAGGTTAACGTCGAAGAAATTGTTATACGCGTATTAAAAGATGTTGGCTATATTGACCAAAATAATCGTGCAATCAATGTTGTCGAATCAGGAGATCCAAAGGATATTGAAATTATCAATAATCTAGGCAAGCAGAGTCATGATATTGCACTCGGCACCAATGATGAAGTTGGTGGAGCGGGTGATCAAGGCATGATGTTCGGCTTCGCCTGTAATGACACACCAGAATATAAGCCTGTCGCCATGCATTTACTACAGGAGTTTTCTAGATTCTATGATGAGCTACGTCAAAAAGACCAGAGATTTTTACCTGATGGCAAGACTCAAATTACTGGTATCTATGATCGCAAAATGCGCCTTAAGAAGATCAAAGACTGGACCATTAGTTATCAAAACACCGAAGAAGATCGTACTGAAACTGATCAAATTTTGATCGACAAAGCAAAAGAATTAGCTGCTCAATTCGGTTTGAAGATTGAAAAATTCTGGGTCAATCCAACGGGCAAGTTTCTTATTGGCGGTTTTCAAGGTGACGCCGGTCTCACTGGTCGTAAGATCGTTGTTGATAGCTATCAATCATTTGCCCCGGTCGGCGGCGGTGCTTTTTCTGGTAAAGATCCGTCCAAGGTAGATCGTTCGGGTGCTTATAAAGCTCGCGAAATTGCCATTCGCTATCTTAAAGCACATCAGTTATCTCGCTGTGAGGTTCAGCTCTCATATGCCATCGGTATTGCTGAGCCTTTAGCTATCTATATTCTAGGCGACGGTAAAAGTCTTGAGCCAGAAAAATCCTTGTATGCCGAATGTACGCCAAAACAAATGATTAAAGATCTCGGGCTTTTGGATAAGCACTTCGAAGATACCGCCAAGTTTGGTCATTTTTAAAATGCATATGTTAAAATATTGACAATAAAGAGCTAATATTGGGGTAATAGGAAGAGTATGCCGGAGCATAATCAAAATCAATTCGCAAACAATTTGAATCAGTTTAGCGATAATGAAAATACTACAGAAAACGTAAATCAACAAATGGAAAAAAGGGCCACCTCTCGCCTTCAAAACGAAATCGGCTCCAAAGTCCTCTCTCTTGTTAACTTCGAATCCAAGCATAAAGACATCGTCGAATCCTCTTTTAACAAAGCCCGCAATAACAAAGAAAAACTCCCCGGCAAAAACAACGAACGTAGAAATTTCGCCTATCTCTCCCGTCTCGATAATATGATCGAAAAACATGGCGATGCTCTAGAACAAAAACTCTGGGCAGCCTCTGCCGAAAATCTCGTCATGGACTATGAAGACATCCCAGACGCCTATTGGAAACAACAAGAACAAATCCTAAGAGACAACGGTCAAGGTAGAGAATTAAGTGAATATGAAAAGGAAATCCTCGCTGAAGATCTCATCGATAAACAACGTCAATCTATCACTTCTTGGACTAACTATCTAGGCGATAAAAACTGCCCTTATCCTCTCTGGTTCAAGGTCTATGCATTCGATGGTATTTCTAAGATGAGCAATGCCCTTAATCTTGATGATGCAGACTACAATAGACGCGACAACACTACAGCCTTAAGCTTCCCAAAACTTAACGCCGAGATCCTCGCCAAAGTCTATCGCCAAATTAATGATTTCTATGGTGTAGATAAAGAAGACTGGCTCTCTAAACACTCCGATGATGATAAACTAGTTTCACTCGTTAAATCTGCCAACTTCCCCAAACTTTATGCAAAAGAACTAGTAGATACTAAGGTTATTATCAAAACTCCAGAACGCACCGAAGATATCCATGGCGATTGGTTTGAATACAAACTAGGCGACGAAGAAGAAATCGCCAGCCTCGCTGAAGGTACTGGTTGGTGCGTCGTGGACCCCAATGTTGCGCACAATTATTTGACATATGGACAATACAGTAACCCCGAAGAAGATGAATATGAATATGACGATGATGACTGGGAAGATGGCGAAGAATATGATGAAGAAGATGATGACTACGATGATGACGATCAAGCAGAAACATATGAAGATGACGGTATTAAAGTAGAAAATTCCGAAGCCAAATTCATCATCTTTAGACTAGAAGACCCCAACTCTCCTGGAGTCTTTGCCTCTAACGGTTCTGCTTCAATCCGTCTCGACCCAAATGGTATAGTTGATGAAGTCTCAGGCCTAAACGATGGGCAAGCTGTTGAAGACGCTCTTGTTCCCATTGTTAAAGAAAAAGCATTGTCTCTGCCAGGTGGCGAAAAGTATCTACAAAAGTTTGATGATAAGCAAAC
>CAUQIL010000031.1:0-7810 GCA_963518195.1 uncultured Candidatus Saccharibacteria bacterium
ATTTTTTTCTAATAGTTGTTGTAAGCTTCCTCTACTTTTATAGTAACCAGAAAATCGACGAGGGAACTAATTTAGTCAAACAATACCAAAAAGAATTAACCGAAAGTAAGACCGTCATTGCTGAGTATGAATCAGCAACTAAAACTAAAGTAGTCGACACCAAAGACCAGGACGAGGCTAAAACTGAGGAGAAAAAAGAACAAAAGGTCGAGAAGCAGATCGTTAAATGGAATGACCTAAATATTAATTTTGCGCAGCTCACTACTATTGTCGGCGACGATTATCGTATTACTGGTGGCCGCATCGTCACAAACGAAGATGGCACAAAGGTGATTGCAAAACTTAATGTCTCAAAGATGGAGAAAGTAGTTGATCCTAATGGCTTAGCTATGCCTCGCTATGTCGATCATGGTATGGCTGCTCAGACTAATGTCTATAGTCGAAAGCTCCCAAGCGGCGCCTGGCAATTTGTTGGTGTCTATGCTGCTAATGGCATGGGTGTGATCGAATGTAAAAATGTTTCGGAGGAAATGAAGGCTGCCGTTACGGTTCTCAACAAATCGTCTCACCTCTTCCATTTTCCATAAAACTATGTTAAAATAGGTCAAGTTTTAAGTAATAAAAGGTAAAATATGAGTTTTCTAGTGTTGAAAAAAATTGGTGACGCCCAGAAAAAGAAAGCCATCGTTGATGTTCGCTCTGGTGATACTGTAAAGGTTACTCAGAAAATTAAGGAAGGCGAGAAATTCCGTCTTCAGGTTTTCGAAGGTGTCGTAATCCGTGTAGACCGCAAAGAGTCTCACACTGCACGCATCGTTGTGCGCAAAATTGCTTCCGGTATTGGCGTTGAGAAATCTTTCTTAATGCACAGCCCATTAGTTGAAAAAGTTGAAATTGTTAAGCGTGCTAAGGTTCGCCGCAACAATCTTTCATACCTCCGCAATCGTTCTGGTAAATCTGCCCGTCTCGTTGCTAAGGACTTTGACCGTGTTGCAGTTAACACCCTCAAAGAAGATGTAGCTGCTGAAGCTCCAGCTGAAGCACCTGCCGAAGCTGAAAAGACCGAAGAAGTCGCAGCTGTGTAAGACTAGAAAATTCAAAATAAACCTCACTCGAGGTTTATTTTTTTCACAGCCTTCTATCGACCGAGCTTTAGTTATCATCTTTTTTAAGAAATAATTTAACAGCCGAGCTTAGTCGTCATCCTATTTTTTATAAAATGACTAATCGACCACCATCCAGTCTTCGATCTGAAAATCCTTACCGCTCACCCCTGCCACCGCAAGCTTGGCTGTAAAATCTTTAAATTCTGGATGTATTGCCAAATAACTTTCTGCCGCAAACTGCACCTGTTCTTGCTTCTTCTGATCGACGAACTCAATGGGCTCCCCAAAATTTGTGGTTTTGCGATATTTCACCTCTGTAAAAAATAGGGAATTATCTAGTTTTGAGATAATGTCAATTTCAAAATATTTTGTTTTAAAATTTCTAGCAATAATCTCATGCCCTTTTGAAACCAAAAACTCCGCTATCTTTTCCTCGCCAAGATTGCCGAGCTCTCTCGATGTTGCACCTCCATTTTTTGCGCCCGCCTTCCTAACTTTTTGCTGCTCTTCACCTTCTTCGGCTCCAAGTTGTTTAGACATAATTTCACGTACTGGTCGAAATGAACGCCTATGTTCTGGCGTCAAACCAAACTCCTCCATCGCTTTTTGATGCGCTGCCGTTCCATAACCCACATGTTTTTCAAAACCATATTCAGGATATTTTTCTGCCAACTTCGTCATATATCGGTCTCGTTCCACCTTTGCCAAGATACTTGCTGCCGAAATCTCCTTAATTAAGAGGTCACCTTTTGGTAATGTAGAAACATATTTTTCTAAGGGCGTTCCGCTTAAAAAATTCATCGTCCCATCAATAATGATTTCAGAAAAAGGCACCCGGGTTTCTTGTATCTGTTTCACCGCTTTTCGGCAAGCCAACCTTAAACTTTCAGAGAGTCCGATTTCATCAATCTCATTCGCATAGACCCAACCTGTCGCCGTTGCCACGGCCCCTTCCTTGATTTTTGTATGCAGAGTCTCACGTCTTTTAGCTGTTAGTTTCTTGGAGTCGGTAAGTTCTGATATCCAATGATATTTTTCGGGTTCTTCTTCAATTTTTTCGGCATCCGGCAAAATACAGGCACCAATTACTAGTGGCCCTGCGTATGGCCCCCGTCCAACTTCATCAATGCCTAAAATCATATTTTGATTATAACAGGGAATCGATCACTCTGAAGAAGCTGTGTCTTATTTTGAAACATTAAAGCGAAATTCAACAATATCGCCATCTTGCATGATATAGGTTTTGCCAACTGTCGCCAATTTTCCAGCCGCTTTCACCGCCGCTTCGCTACCAAGATTCACTAAATCATCGTATTTCATCACTTCTGCTGCGATAAAGCCACGCTCAAGATCGGTATGTAGTGTGCCAGCCGCTTCTGGTGCGGTCGCCCCTTTCTTGATTGTCCAGGCACGCACTTCTTTTTTACCCGCGGTCAAGAAGGACTGAAGCCCCAAGGTATCATAAGCCGCTTTTACGAGTTCGCCAAGCGCATCTTCTTCCACGCCATAGCTCTCAAGAAATTCCATTTTTTCTGGTAAGCTCATACCAGTCATTTCTTCCTCAAGTTTTGCGTTCACAAAAACTGCACGAGCTGGGGCAACAAGTTCTCTAAGTTCATTTTTTAAAGACTCATTTGTTAGCTCAGTCTCATCCACATTGAACATATAGATTACTGGTTTCTCTGTTAGATACGGAATTTTTTCTTCAGCTGCATCCTTATTTTTCTTACGCTTAGCCTCAACTTTTTCACGCGTTTCAAAATCAGCAAGCTCCAGCTCGGTTTGAATAATTTCAATATCCGCCTTCGGGTCAACTGGTGCCGGAGTGTTTGCGTTAGCAGAAACATGCATAATGTCATCGTTTTTAAAGACCCGTACCACGTGACAAATAATCTGACACTCGCGAATATGTGCTAGGAATTTATTGCCAAGTCCTTCGCCCTTCGATGCCCCCTCGACCAATCCTGCAATATCCACAAATTCCACAGTCGCTGGAATCTTTTTCTCAGCTGCATACATTTTTTCTAGAACATCTAATCGTTCGTCTGGCACTGGCACAATTCCGACATTCGGCTCAATTGTTGCAAAGGGGTAATTTGCGGCCAAAGCATGCGCATTCGTCAATGCGTTAAATAGTGTCGATTTTCCCACATTCGGCAATCCCACAATTCCAATTTTTAGATTCAAAGCAGTTCTCCAAATATTATCTATCTCTGTAGATTATACCATGAACCGATGGATCCGCTAAGCCTAGGCTAGATTATAGAAGTCAATCGCTGGCGACTCCATTGAATCGTCGGTAGGCTCAGGCTTTTTCTTCGTAAAATCAACCTTAGCAATTTCATTTCGCAGTAAATCCATATCTTTGATTTTTGATATAAAGCCGTTCTTTTGTTCAATCTTTGATATGGCTATTTTTATCTCTTCGTCATTAAATACGTAATCCTGCATTATAGATTTAAAAATGTTTGAAATTCTTTTCTCAGGTGTATTAAGTATCCATTTTGCCACATTCCCATCAATACTTACATCAAGCTTATAGTTTGAATCTTCTAGTCCTTTTTCTTTCAGGGCCTTAGTGAAGGAATCAAAAAATACATACATATGAATGTGTGTATAATTAGCAGAGCTAGAATATGAATAAATTTTCATAACAAATTATTTAAATTCTAGCATAAATTAAGGTAAACTTTAGCTTGACCAAAAACTAAGTAGAGTTAATAGTAAGATGATTTAATGGAAAAATGGCACAATCTAATATTCATCCACGCAGTATAATAGAACAAATGGCAAGTAAAAATTATGCATTCATCGACGGTAATAATTTATATCTCGGTACAAAGGCCCAAGATATAAATTTAGACTATGGTAAATTGCGTAAATATTTACGTAATAAATTCGATGTCGAAAAGGTATTCCTCTTTATCGGATATGACCCCCGCAATACTATGCTTTATTCAACTTTACAAACCCATGGTTATATATTAATTTTTAAACCAACGGTTATATTTGAGGACGAAAAAGGTAATCGAACGATGAAAGGTAATGTTGATGCAGAACTTGTACTGCATGCCTCAGCCATAGAATATGATAGGTATGACCAGGCGATTATTGTAACTTCAGATGGTGATTTTGCATGTTTAATACAATATTTAAGTAAGAATAACAAACTAAGAAAGATAATCACTCCAACTGAAAGATATTCAAAACTATTAAAACCTTTTGTGGCCGACATTCTACCAATAAAAACGATAAAGAATCAAATAGAGAAAAAATAACCGGAATTCGCGTTCGGTGCAAGAACCTTAGGCTAGTCCGGTCATGGTGATATATAGATTATACACCATTTTGTTCAAAAAGACAATACTTCTTAATGCTGGCACGGTCATTGTTAGTACGTCTTCTGCTCTGGACAACCCGCGAGGATTTGCGACATTGCATTTTTCAGATTCAAGTTAAAACCTCTGTTCTATTGAATAATATCTCTTAAATTCTAGCATATTATCTGAAGAGGTTTCTTGTATACTATATTTAATATAACAAATCAAGAAGAGGTATAAGAATGGGTATTGAATCATTGTCAAATAATAATGGTGAAAATATGGAGATAGCGGCTTTTGAAGTTATTTTTGAATTCAATTATTAGTTCATGATAGCATATAAATATGAGTCAAGAAGAACTACTTAGTAAAAAGCGCGCCCTTGAGTTGTATGAAGCCGGAAAAATTATGGATTTTGAGGTAGGTACAACTGCTGGACTTCAGCAGATTCATCAATATTTATTTCAGGATATTTTTGATTTTGCAGGGCAAATTCGCTCTGTAAATATTACAAAAGGAAATATGCGCTTTACTCCAGTTTTCTTTCTCGAGCAAAACCTAAAAACCATCGACACTCTTCCGGAAACAACTTTTGAAGAAATTATTACAAAATATGTTGAAATGAATATTGCTCATCCATTCCGCGAGGGGAATGGTCGCGCGACGCGTATTTGGCTAGACCAAATTCTTAAAAAATCTCTCAAAAAATGTGTCGACTGGTCCAAGGTCGATAAATCTGAATATCTTTCCGCAATGGAGCGCTCCCCAGTGAATCAACTTGAAATTCAGGAGTTACTTCGTCACAATCTTACCGACCAAATCGAGGACCGCGAGGTGTATATGAAGGGCATTCAGGCTTCATATCAGTATGAAGATATGGATGATTACGACGTTCACACATTGTAGTTTTGAAGTGTGCAATCTATGGAAAAGCTGAAGTCGCGGGCTTAAGTTCAATACGTTCTCTGCTTTGGGCAGCTTTCAAGAATTTGCGACATTGCCTCTTTTTCCGCCTCAGTTACCCAGAGTGAGTATTTATATTTGACCGAGATTTGTCTCGCCACATATTGGCAACGAAAACTTTTATTCTTTGGTAGCCACGTTGCTGCATCTCCATCTGATTTTTGCTGATTTGCGGCCGCCTGTACTGCAATGAGATTCAAGGGGTCTGTCGCAATTTTCAGTCTCTCCTCGGCAGATTTATATTGTGCTCCTTTTTGCCAAGCATCCGACAACGCCACCACATGATCTATCTGTACCTGTTTTGAAATCTCTTGTCTTGAATGAAACTCCATCTCTTCGCCAGTGTAGGGCTCATAAAACTTTCCAGCCACCACATTGCATTTTTCATCGACCTTTGCTGTTTCGCCAAAATCTCGTTTCAAAATTCGTTGTCTCAAATTGCAGCCCTCAATATCAGGCCAGCCATTATAAAATTCTGTTCGCTTATATCCAGTTTTCGGCGCCCGCCCCTTTACTTCAAGCTTAGTTAGTAGCTCCGTTGCAAGTGGTACTCCTTCGGCTCGCTGCTCGCCGCTGTCGATAACGCCCTTTTCTACCGAACCAGCACTCGTTACTTCTTTCGCGCTTGATTCGGCTTTTTTCTGCCAGGCATTTGGATTTGCAATAATCGTCAGGATCACCGCACCACTTAAAATCAGCGCCGTGATTGCCCGTCTTGTTTTGTGAATTGTTTTAAAGCTCATTTAATTTCTCCTTTTTTATAAGTAGGTTGGGCAGCTTTTAGACTTTAACGAAAATTAGAAGCTTCGCCCTTCCGAATCTATTTCGGCTCTTTCAAAGTCCTAGCGTACTTCACCACCGACATCAGATCTTGATCCATATCAAAATCCGTTTCCGGCAGATCACCCACAATCATCTCGATCAATTTATCAAAACTCATCAGTCCTGTTACTTTTCCGTGGTCATCCACCACAATAAAGAAATAACAGCTCGTACGAATGAATGCCAAAAGTGCTTCCTTTAAGGTGTAATTTTCGCTCATAAAGTAGACATTCTTGTCTAGAAATGCCGAAGCTCGATCAGTTTCTTTGACGCTTAGACTAAATAATGTCTTAGTATGAATCAAGCCGACAATCTCACCTCGCGCCCCCACTACAGGGAAGTGTGACAAACCAGATTGGTAGAGTCGAGATAAAGTCAAAGGTCCCATGAAGTCATTTTCATGAATAATGATCACTTCGTTCTTTGGCGTCATTATTTCCTTCACTAGCTTGCTATCAAAAGTCATCGCCGCCGCCATCGTTCTTCTTTGCTGCTTCGAGATCACTTCTTCAGGTAATTTATTAATCAACCACACCAGGTCCTCAGTTGTTTCTGGGTAGAAGATTTCAGGAAGATTTTCGGATGAGATACTTCGGTTCGCATCGTTCTCGGTGTAGGACTCGTTTGCTCCTTCAATTTCGCTCATCTCTGCTTCGTGTCGCACTAGATTTGCCGCCGCATTTTTGTCGGTGAAGATATTTCGGTTCATTGGCCCCACAAAAGAAGAATCGACCGAGTTTGCTGGTTCATTAATATTTTCATGCTTAGAGGTAGACTCAAAATTACCGTTACCACTATCAGAACTACCATCATCAGACCTACCATCATCAAAATTTTCATCATCAGGTGATTTTTTCTCAACAGCGATCTTGCCTAAAGTCCTAGCTATCCCCCGAAAGAGTCCGCCAAACTTTTCGCCTATCTGAGCAAAAAACCCTTTTTTCTCCTCGCCAAAAATCCCTGAAGATTGGTTTAAATCCGCACTTTGGTCCGTACTCATCTCGTCCATTTTTACCTCCGTTTTCGTCGCACTGCCCACAAACACGCTAAAATATGCTAATATCTATATTATACAAAAATTTATTGAATTAAGCGATAGATTTTGCTTAGGAGGTTTATGAAGAAATTACCAATTATTGCTCTTGGCGCATTGATCATCGGTTTTTTGGCTCTCTGTATTTATTCTTATAATCAGAACCAACAATACGATCAGTGGATCGCCTCCCTTGATCGTTCGAAATATATCGAAAAAGAGGAACGCAACGGTAATCTTGGCGATAACTATGAGGGAAATAAGGACGCCAAGGTGCTCATCGTGGAGTATGCGGACTACCAATGTCCAGGCTGTGCCACTACTTTTCCATATCTTTCTGAAATTGTTGAAGAATATAAAGGTAAGGTTGGTCTAATTTTTCGTAGTTTTATTCTTAGTTATCATAAAAATGGTACTGCGGCCGCCCATGCTGCCAACGCTGCTGCTCTTCAGGGTTACTGGCAAGCCTACGCTACTATTCTCTTCAAGAACCAGGCCGAATGGGAAGATCTAGAGGCGGGGAAGCGTGATTCTAAGTTCAAATCTTATTTCGAAGAGGCTTCGAA
>CAUQIL010000032.1:0-7667 GCA_963518195.1 uncultured Candidatus Saccharibacteria bacterium
ATACTTGAGAGAGATCGGTAAGATTCCGCTGCTTTCTAATGAGGAAGAAACTGACTTAGCTTATCGTATCGTAAAGGGGGAAAAGAAGGCGAAGGATAAAATGGTAGAAGCCAATATGCGCCTTGTGGTTTCGATTGCTAAGCGTTATTCTGGTCGTGGTCTTGATTTTCTTGATTTGATCCAAGAAGGTAATACTGGTTTGCTGCGTGCGGTAGAGAAATTTGACCCTGATAAAGGATTTAAATTCTCAACTTATGCAACTTGGTGGATTCGTCAGGCAATTACGCGTGCAATTGCAGACCAGGCAAGAACGATTCGTATTCCAGTACATATGGTGGAAACTATTAATAAAGTTTTGCGTGCAACAAGGAAACTAACGAATGAACTAAACCGTGAACCGACAACGGAAGAAGTGGCTAAAGAGATGGGCATGGAGCCTGACAAAGTCGATTACGTGATGAAAATCAAACAGGATATTGCTTCACTTGATGCAGCGGTTGGTCATGATGGGGAGGACGAGGATTCGGTACTCGGGGACTTTATTGAGGATGAGGGCCGTGTTTCACCGGAGGATGCAGCGGCAGCACAGATGCTAAAAGAGCAAATTGCAGAAATTTTAGGATCACTTTCTGAGCGTGAGCAAAAAGTGATTAAGCTACGTTTTGGAATTGGCGGGGGTCGTCCACACACTTTGGAAGAAGTGGGTGCCGAATTTGCGGTGACAAGGGAACGAATTCGTCAGATCGAGGCAAAGGCTTTGTCGAAACTGAGAAAGCATAAAGACACTAAGAAATTACACGAATACCTACATTAATTAGACTAACTAAGAGAAGAGAGATGATGAAGACGCTAAAGATGGTATCCAAGATTATGATGATGGGGGTGTTGGTTTTTGGGCTGGCCTATATAGTTTTAGCTTTTTCACAGCCAGTATTTGCAGATTGTGGCGGCGTTCAGACTTCTATTATAAATTGCAATGAGACTGATCCTAAGTCGGGGATTTTTGCTATTTTAGGCATGGTGCTTAATATATTAACCTTCGGGGTTGGAATTGCGGCGACGGCTGGTTTTATTTTCTGTGGTTACCAGTATATGACTTCGAAAAATGAACCGGCGGTAATTGTAAAAATTAAGACACGAATTCTCAATATGGTGATTGGTCTTTTGATTTATGCAATGTTTTGGGCGGTAATTGCTTTACTTCTACCTGGTGGCCTTAATTAAAGAAATTAAGGGCGGCGGAGGTAATAATGAAACAAAAAAGAAAAGAAACAGAATTAAACTATGTTTTAAAGAGAATCACGGAGGAGTCTAATAATGGCCGAATTCGAGTGGTTTTAGTGGTGAACTCGCGGTCAAGTCAGGCAAAAAAGGTGGAGACTGAAGCGATAAGGCCAATTAAGCGGGTAATTTTAGGTAAAACTGGTCTTTTGAATGTGACTTTTTTTCAGTATGAAGTGATGCCAACAGACGTGGATGATAATGCAGAAAAGCTAGCGGCGTGTTTGATGGATGGGGATATTTTGGTGACTTTGGGTGGAGACGGAACGGCAACAATTGGAGTAAATGCCGCTTTTTTGTCTGGTAAAAAAGTGCGATACTATACTCTACCATTCGGTAATTTTAATGATATCGCGCGAACGGTGAGAAAGGCAAGAGGGGGCGAGGTTTATGGACTGGAGTCGAGGGTGGATGGCGAACATTTTCGTTTTGCGCTTTGTTACTTTACGATGGGAATGCTGGCGGAGTCGACGGAGGTTTTTGATGAGGGTAAAATTCGAGAGAAGTTAAGGAAGAAGCGTGGCAGATTATACTTTTCTTTAATGGTGCTATTTAAGTGGTTTATGAAAAATCATAAAAAAAGATTTATACCAAGATTTCGATTTGAGCTAGATGGAAATAGGGGCGGAGCTGAGATGGCAGGGGTTTCAGATGTGGTGATTTTAAATGGTGAAAGTATGGCGAAATTAGTGCGGGGCGGTGATTATTACTTGAATGATAGGTTTTTAGTGAGGATGGCGTCGCGTCAGAATATTTTTACAATGGGTTGGTTTATGATACGAGGTTTTTTTATGGGGGTAAAAGGGGAGAAGGCTTCGAAATTTAAAATAACTTTTGAAGAAGAGGTTGTGGGGGGAGAGGTGGAAATCCAGGCGGAGGGTGAATATAAAAAGCTAAAGAACGTAAAGAATATTGAATTTAAAAAAACGAAAGAAGCTTTACAGATTTTATAGTGCTTGTGTTATAATTACACTAGTATGAGTCTATTGCATGGAGTGGGCGATTTCTTCGCATTGGATATTGGGACAAATTCAATCAGAATGATTCAGCTTTCTGGTAATATCGAAAAAGGGTGGGTGCTTGAGAAATTTGCCTATGTACCAATTGATCCGAAATTAACGAAGGATGATTCAGATGCAGGAAGAAGAAGGCTGGGTGAGATTATTTTGGGTGCTAGACAACAAGCGGGAATTAAGACTAAGAATATTGCAGTGGGGATGCCGGCAAGAAAAACTTATACCGCAATTATTGAAGTGCCGAATGCGCCAGAAAAAGAGCTGGTCAATACAGTAAAATATGAGGCTGACCAATACGTACCGATGTCGGTGGATGATGCAAAGATTGATTTTGCGGTACTTGGGGTTAGTCCAATTGACGCTAAAAAAGCGGAGATTTTATTATCTTCTGTGGATAATGCTTATGCTGAATCATTACTCGAGAGAATTGAAGGATTGGGTCTAAATGTGATTGCACAGGAGCCAGAACCGATTTCAATGGTGAGGGCGTTAGCTCCGGTTGGGGTGCAGGATGCGAGAATGATTATTGACCTTGGCGAGACTTCGACTGATCTTGTGGTGATGTATCAAGATTCGCCACGTTTGGTACGTTCAATTCCAGGGGGACTTGCGAGCTTTGTGAAGGTGGTGGAAGATTCGTTAAAGGTACGTGAGGATCAAGCTAGACAATTTATTTTGAAGTTTGGTCTTGCACAAGATAAGCTCGAAGGGAAAGTTTATAATGCACTGAGTTCGACACTAGAGAACTTTGCTTTAGAGTTAACAAAATCGGTGAGATTTTTCCAGAACCGTTATACCGGAGCGCAGGTTGGTGGGATTGTTCTTTCAGGCTTTTCGGGAATTATTCCATTCATTGCAGAGTATATTGAGATGAAGACCGGAGTGGCGACTATTCAGGGAAACCCTTGGCAATATGTAAAAGTGACACCTCAGCAACAACAGATGCTGTTGCCAGTGGCTTCAGAATTTGCTGTAGCGATTGGTCTTGCGGAAAGGAGTAATGATTAATGAAAAAGTATACCTTTAAAAATATGACTTTTTCAGATATTCCTAAGTTCTTTAAGGACTTAATTTCTGGTAAGACTAATGAGTCGACAATGATGACTGGACAGACTGGTAAGTATGAAGTGAACTTGGTACCTGACGTGAAGCTGCAAATGATTAGGTTGCAGAAGGTTCGCAATCTAGTATTCTTTATCTGTATTGTGGTGTCAATTGCCTCGATTTCCACTGTAGCAGTGCTTGGTGGTATTAAGGGTACTCAAGATTTATTAATATCTGGTCAAGAAAGCCATATTAAAAATCTGAGCGATAAGATTACGACCTATAAAGAGTTGCCTGATTTTCTGACAATTCAAGATCAGCTAAAGAAATTATCCGAAATTAATAAAAATCGTCCAGTATTGTCGCGAGTATTTCCTATTTTGAGAAATTTGTTCCCAACCGGGGCAGATACGATTACGATGTCTGAACTTAACGTGAATTTAGATACAGCAACACTAAACTTCGATGCGCAGGCGAATGCGGGCGAGGAGCCAAAGATTGATTATCGTGTTCTAGAGTCATTTAAGAAATCGGTGAATATGATGAAATATGATTTTGGTCGTTTTGTAACAGCAACGGGAGACCAGATTCCTACTCGATGTATTAAAGAAACTGATGAAAAGGGAAATTTGTTATCTGAAAATGGTAATGTGTATGTTATTTGGACACGAGGAAAGGTTGATTGTGATCCGGGACGTAATGACCACGCTGTAAGTAGCGATAATAATAAGACTATAGGTGATAAAAAGGCAGACTCTTCTGTTGAAAATAGTAATTTAAATAATGGGTCGCTGGGTCAGGTAGAAACTCCGGAAAAGAAAGACGGAAAGAAGACAGTCACTAAAATTGAAACTGTAATTCCAGATGAGAAGATCTGGCGTACGCCACAATTTGAAACTTGGAGTAAGGGGACTGAGGTAAAGACCTCAGAAGATGGAATTGCGGATGACTTGGCTTCATCGAGAGATAGCAGTACCCAGACTGAAAATGGAACAGAGACTGAAACTGTCACAATTAAGAACGTAAAAAACTCAATCTATAAACCATCAATGGACCTTAAAGGTAAGATTAATGGTGTGCCTCACTTTGAGAGTGAGTGTATTAAATACTCGGGCAATCAGGTATCTGAGGGGGATAAGGATGTGACGAAGTGGAGTGCAGAGAATAACTGTAAGATGGTGCCAGAAGGAATTCAGATTACGGATTCTTCAAATGGTCGCGATGCGAATAATAACTTAGTCTTAAGGTTTTCAGCAGTACTTGCAATTGACCCGGTGCTTTTTGCCTATAATAATAAGCATGTTATGACAATTGGACCAACTGGACAGAATGTAACAGATTCATATCAGCAAATTAAGGGAATGTTTGCAGCGCCTGCGAATGATTGTAGGGCTGACGATGCGGAGTGTAGTTCACAGTCGACAAAACAAACAGATAATAAAAATAGCGGAAGCGAGAGTAGGTAGAAATGGCAGAAAGAAGTTTTGGTAAACGATTTCGAATCAATAAGCTGCAACAGCAGATGATGATGGCGGTTCTTGGCGCATCATTACTACTTGGAGTAAGTATTGTGGTGTCGTTCCACTTGATTAAGTACATGAATTTTAACGCTAAGGTAATTAAGAAACGTGATGAAGCGATTGCTAACTATGACTTAGCTATAAAAAACGTGGGAATTTGTAAGGATGGTAACAAGGATGGGAAATTTTCTGATAAGGAACTAAAAGACTGTAATCCGCAATCGCTTGATGTTTCGAATCTGCCGGGTACTTTGCGTTATAACGTAATGGTGGGGATGGCTGCCAATACAAACTTGGAGTCCGTGGCACGGGATAGTCAGAAAAATTGTTTTGATGAAAGTGGCAAGCGAATTGATTTTACGGCGGCTTATTCAAAGGCAACAAGTGACGATGAAAGGTCGTATGATTTAAAGATGATTAAAATGTGCTCAGCACTGCGGGTGGTGCCGGATGCTTTGCCTGCGCAAAAGAATGACGAGGCATTGCTTGCTTCGCTAAATCAGATCTTCTTATTGTCTGGATTCGAGCCAGAACAACTATCGCCAGGTACGAATTATAAACAAAGTCGAGTGACTGGCGTTTCAACAATTCCTGTATCTTTGACGGTTAAGCGAAATGAGGCTGAGACGATGTCGATTATTTCAAATATTGAGAAATCAATTCGTGCATTTAGTTTATCTTCGGCACAAATTAAATGGGGGAGTAATCTCGGTAATGGTAATATGAAGTTGGAATTATTGGCGCAAGGTGCAGCGTTTTATAGTGCAGAAACAACAGTTCAGGAAAAGACAGAAATAGTGAGAGCTAAAGACGATACGACAAATATTAAAAAGAAATAAATAGGAAAAAAGATGAAGCAATCAGACATTTTTACAATCATCATTATCGCCTCAATTGGTATGGTGGGAGCGTTTTTTGCTTCAAATGCAATTTTGGGAAACCCCGACGAGTTAATGTTGAAACACAAAAATATTTCACCGATTTCGACTGAAGTGGTTGAACCAGATCCAGAAACTTTTAACCAAGATGCGATTAATCCGACAGTAGAAGTTTATGTGGGTCAATGTGAGGATGTGGATCAGAACGGGATTTTGGATCGTGCAGAGCTCGTGGCATGTGGCAAGGCGACTCCTCAACTAAGCGAGGAAGAAAAAAAGGCCGAGGAAGAGAAGAAAAAAGCTGAAGAAGAGAAAAAGAAAACTGAGGGACAGGCTGGAGAAAATAATAGTTCAGAAAATAATAACGCAACACAGAATGGTCAGGCAGGACAGAATAATTCTGCTAATAATGGAAGTGAGTCTTCAAATAGCCAAAATGGGGGAAGAGCAACAGAGTAACCATGACACTACTAACTCAAGAAGCACAGGAGAAAGTGGTATCCCTTTTAATCTCGGAAGGGTTGGTTTCTAGTGCAAAAGTGCAGGAAGTGGTGGAGGAAATTAAGAAAACAAAACAACCACTGCTTGCGACCTTGATTGCAAAAAAAGTGACAGATGCAGAGACCGTAACACACGCGACGGCTGTGGTGATTAATGTGCCATATGTAAGCCTCAGAAATGTGATGTTTGATCCGGAGATTTTGTCGCTTTTGCCGTATGATGTGGTGTCTAGGTCAATGGTGGTGCCACTAGGAGAGAAAAACGGACAACTCTATGTAGCAATGCTTGATGTATCCAATGTGCAGCAGACGGATTACTTGTCGCAGTTGGTACAGAAACCGGTGAGGATTATGATGGCCTCAGAAAAGGGGCTGAAATCTGCTATCTCACAGTATCGGGGTGATTTTACGGCGGTAGAGAAGGCGGTTAAAACTTCGGAGGCAGATGAGGCTTCGCATGGGGTAAATGTAAAAATTATTACTCAGGATTCGCCGATTTCAAAGGCTTTATCAACCATTCTGACTTTTGCGACTAAGTCAAAAGCCTCAGATATTCATATTGAGCCACTGGAGAAGGCTTTAATTGTGAGGTGTCGAATTGATGGCGTGTTGCGTAAGGTGATGGAGTTGCCAAAAACTATTGAGCCAGCTTTGGTTTCTCGAGTAAAGATTTTATCAAATCTAAAGATTGATGAACACCGTATTCCTCAAGATGGTCAGTTTACTGTGCTGGTGGATGGTAAAGAGGTGGATCTACGTATTGCGATTTCGCCGGTGATTTGGGGGGAGCAGGTGGTGATACGTATTTTGGATAAAAGTGGAACGACTTTAGATATTGAACAGATGGGAATGACTGGCCACGCTTTAAAGATGGTGGAACGGGGAATTGCAAAACCAAATGGGATGATTTTGACCTCAGGACCAACGGGGTCTGGTAAGTCTACTACTTTATATGCCTTGATTCGTAGAATTAAATCCGATGGAATCAATATTGTAACACTAGAAGATCCAGTGGAATACAAGATGGATGGGGTGAATCAAATTCAGGTGAATGTGGATGCAGGACTGACTTTTGCTGCGGGATTGCGTAGTATTTTGAGTCAAGATCCAGACGTGGTGATGGTGGGTGAGATTCGTGATGCGGAGACGGCGAACTTAGCGGTGCAGGCTGCTTTGACTGGGCACTTGGTTTTTTCAACACTGCACACTAATTCGGCTGCGGGTATTTTGCCAAGGTTACTTGATATGGGAATTGAGCCGTTCCTGCTTGCTTCGACTTTAAATACTGTGATTGGTCAGAGGTTGGTGAGAAGGGTGGCCCCTAAAAGAGAGGCTGTACACTCAAATGAGATGGAGACAAAGCAGATAAATGATTTGGTGGGAAGTATTTTGCCACAAAATCAGCAACAGGTAGCGATTGTGTCGGAC
>CAUQIL010000033.1:0-7532 GCA_963518195.1 uncultured Candidatus Saccharibacteria bacterium
TGGTGCAATGATGCGAAACTTAGATAAGTTTGTAAAAGATTTACTTGGTATGGCTGTGAGGATAGGAAGGCCAACGGAAAAGCTTGGTGGGGTATTTGATCTTGTTGAGAATCCAAAATATACGACAGCTTTAGGATTAGCTCTGATGATGTATGACGATGAGTTGACGGTTGGTGAAGTGAGTAATGAAACTCAAGAGGGTGGTTTGTTCTCGTTTTTGAATATTTTCAAGAAAAAATAAATTATTTAAGAAATTACTACTTAACTAGGGAGAAAAATGTGATAAACTAGAAGTAGTTATTTGTTAGATAGTGAGGAAAAAAGATGCCTGAAATTAAACCAACAGAGGTGGAAACAAAAGCAAGCATTAAAGTCGTGGGGGTTGGTGGTGCCGGTGGTTCTGCAGTTAATCGAATGAAAGAAGTTGGACTTTCTGGTGTAGAATTTATCGCAATCAATACTGATGCTCAGGCACTACATTATTCAAATGCCGATACGAAGGTACATATTGGTAAAGGCTTGGGTGCTGGTGGTGATCCTGAAAAAGGCCAAACCGCTGCAGAGGAGAGCCGTGAAAATATCAAGGAGTCTTTGAAGGGCGCCGATATGGTATTTATTACCCTTGGTGCTGGTGGTGGTGCTGGCTCTGGTGCTGGTCCAATTGTAGCTAAAGAAGCAAAAGACCAGGGTATTTTAACCGTTGGTGTGGTGACTCGTCCATTTACTTTTGAGGGTGCTCAGAGAAAGCGTAATGCTGATAAGGCAATTAATGAGATGACTGATGCAGTTGATGCATTAATTACAATTCCAAATGATCGCTTATTGCAAACAATTGATCCGAGAACACCATTGCTCGAGACTTTTAAAATTGCCGATGATGTATTACGTCAAGGTGTTCAGGGGATTTCAGAATTAATTACAGAACATGCGTTAATTAACTTAGACTTTGCTGACGTAAAGGCAATTATGAAAGATGCTGGTTCTGCATTGATGGGTATCGGTCGTGCTTCAGGTGAGAATAGGGCAAAATTAGCTGCTCAACAGGCAATTGAATCACCACTAATTGAGGTAAAAATCGATGGTGCTCGTGGCGTACTATTTTCAGTAGCTGGTGGATATGATATGTCGATGTCGGAAATTCAGGAAGCAGCAGAGGAAATTACTGGTGCTGTTTCACCAGATGCTAATATCATCTTCGGCGCATCTATTCGTCCAGAACTACAAGATGAGATCGTGATTACTGTAGTAGCAACTGGGTTTGATTCAGATGTTTATCGTCGTAAACGCGCAGAAGAGGAAGAAAAAAAGCGTACGGATGAGGCTTTAAATAGAGTAGAGAGTCTAAGAAACCAACAGCAGATTATTGAGCCTACTCCAAGTTTTGCACCAGAAGCCAATGAGCAAAGTAGTGCAGAGGAATTTACGGCAACACCAAAAGAAAATATTTGGGACAAAATTGGCCGTCAGGACGAAGAAGAGGATTTAGAAGTCCCACCTTCTCTAAGAGCAAAACTACGCGGTAAGAAATAGTAAAATATGGTCGGAGAAATCTGACCATATATAATCTTGAGGGCTAGAGCTCCTTAAGGGATAATTGAAAGAATTATCTAGATAAAAGGTGGAGGTAAAAATGCAAATGATAGGTGTGAAGATTGGTGATAGTAAGGTGCTTGAAAGTCGTGAGACTCCTGACGGTTCAATGATTCGTCGTCGCCGTGTGACGGCAGATGGCTACCGCTTTACAACTTATGAGCGCATAGAAATGCCACCACTTGCGGTAATGAAGCGTAGTGGGAACAGGGAACCTTTTGATCGTGATAAGCTGCATAAGGCAGTAAATCGCAGTGTGGGTAAATTTTTTAACTCAGAACTTGAAATTGAAGATGTGGTGAATAAGGTGGTGGAGCGGGTGTATTCTCTTGGGCGTGATGTGGTCTATTCGAAAGAGATAGGACAGGCGATCTTGGATGTGTTGGCTAAAATTAATGAAGTAGCTTACGTTCGATTTGCTAGTGTATTTTTACAATTTAAATCATTAGATGAATTTGAGAGAATTATTAGAGAACAAAGAGAGAAACGTGAGGATTAAATGCGAATTGTAATTGTAGTAAAAACACATTCAGAATATTTTAGAGAGGCTGAAGAGTGGGGTGTGGAATATCAGCGTGAGACTGGACGAGAAGTTGAATTGATTGATCCGGAGACAATTGAGGGGGAGATTTTTGCATCAACTCGAGATATTGTGCAATATCCAAGTTTATTGATTCTGGGCGGGAGTGGCGAAATCGTAAAAAAATGGAGTGGTTCACCACTACCGCAGTTTGACCAAGTGTCTTATATGCTACGCAGCGTGTAAAATATATTGTATAATAAGGGGGATGAGTGAAATCAGGGAGAAAGCCTTAAGAATTTTTGCGCAAGCAAAAGAGATGCCTGGGTATTCTTTATCATGGGAAAAACATTCTTTAAACGTAGCTAAAGTAGCAGAATCAATTACGAGAGTAGTGATAGAGAATGGAGCAAAATTGAGATTTACGAAGGTCACAGGAGAAGAGTCGGGAATAGGCAGGGAACTGAGTGGTGAAGAAATGACGGATATGGCTTTTTCCGCAGGACTGCTGCATGATATTGGCCGATGCGTGGAGGTAAAGGTTGGCTTACGTCATCCAATTTTGGGATATAACCTATTGACGAACGAGGGGCTGGTGGAGCTGGCACAGGTCTCGATGACTCATACGTATTACGGATACAAACAGATAGAACGGGCTGAGTTTTGGGAAGAACTGGATTTAAAAAGCCTAGAATTTACGCAGGACTATATGAAGGGGGCTGAGATTTCTGACTTGGATCTTTTGGTTCAATTAGCTGATAATATGGGACATCCAATGGGATTGATGACGATATCGGATCGTTTTTCTGACGTATTAATTCGACATGGAATTCGGTCTGCAGGTGATCATCTCAGAGAATTATTTAGAATAAAACAGTATTTTGACAAAAAGGCTGGAATAAATATATATGAGCTGTTCAGGGATGAAATTATTAGAACGACAATGATGGAACCGAATGGAATGATTAGAGAAAAACAAAATGTAAAAGATGAAACTGAGGAGAGTTTATGAAATACCAAGCAAACACAAGAAGAAGAGCAATTGAGTACGAGAAGGCAATTGTCGACTTTTGGAAAAGGAACCGAATCTTTGAGAAATCAATTGAACAACGAGATATTAATAATGGATATGTGTTTTATGATGGACCTCCATTCATCACTGGTTTGCCACATCATGGTACCTTACTATCTTCAATCGTAAAAGATGCTGTGCCTCGTTTTTGGACAATGCGTGGTAAGAGGATTGAACGAAGATGGGGGTGGGATTGCCATGGCTTACCTGCAGAGAACTTTGTGGAGAAACAACTAGGTATTACTGATAGACGTGAGATTGGTACTAAGTGGCCACTTTCAACCTATATCACCAAGGCACGTGAGTCGATGGTTTCGAATTCTGAAGCTTGGGAAGGAGTGATTGATCGAGTTGGCCGTTGGGTAGATTTTCGTGGCGCTTATCGTACAATGGATAAGAATTTTATGGAGTCGGTCTGGTGGGCCTTTAAAACCCTATATGAACAGGGGAAAATTTATGAAGGTCGTAAGGTCTTGATGTATGACACGAAATTTTCAACTCCTGTGTCGAAGACAGAAGTAACGATGGATAATGATGCGTACCAAACCGTAACTGATCCATCGGTCTATGTTAAGTTTGAGATTGTGAGTGAGGGGGAGCTAAAGGGGACTAAATTACTAGCCTGGACAACAACACCTTGGACTTTGCCTGCGAACTTAACTTTAGCAATCAATAAGGATCTTGAGTACAAAATTTACTCAGTTGGAAATGAGAAATTGATTGTGGCAAGTGAATTGGCAGAAAAGGCGCTTGGTGAAGGTGAGGCGATCAAGACCTTAAGAGGTGAGGAATTGATTGGTTTAGAATATAAACCACTTATGTGCAACTTTTCAAAAGAGGAGCGCAAAAAGAATACCTACAAGGTTGTAGCTGCTGACTTTGTTTCTAGTTCTGATGGTACTGGTATCGTGCATATTGCACCGGCCTATGGTGAGATGGATTATGAGCTAAGTTTAGAGCAGGATGTGGATTTTATTGATCTACTCGATGAAGGTGGTTATTATCTTGAACCAGCGAAGAAGTGGCTAAACGAGATGGGGGTGCGTGACACGGATGAGTCTGGAATTGAACTTTGGGCGGCAAATAAGTTTATCGCAAAGGTACTTGAGGAAAAAGGTATCGTTTACAAGATTGAATATATTAAGCACGAATATCCGTTTAATCCACGCTCAAAACAGAGGATTATTTATCGTGCATTTCCAAGTTGGTTCTTTGCGGTAAATGGAATGAAGGAACAGTTAATTGAAGAAAATGAGGGAATTAACTGGTTCCCAGAATACTTAAAACACGGGCGTTTCGAGAAAAATATTGAGGCGGCTCCAGATTGGAACTTGTCGCGCGACCGTTTTTGGGCAACTGCAATGCCAGTATGGAAAGGTAATAAGGGAACTATTAAAGTCGTTGGTTCATATGATGAGCTTTATGAGTTGTCCGGTGTTAGGTTAGAAGATTATCACCGTCCTTGGGTGGATGAGATTGAATTTGATATCGAGGGGGAGCACTTTAAGAGAATTGAAAAAGTGCTTGACTGCTGGTTTGAATCTGGTTCGATGCCATTTGCGCAACTGCATTATCCATTTGAGAATAAGGAGAAATTTGAACAAAATTACCCAGCTGACTTTATTGTGGAATATGTGGGGCAGGTGAGAGCTTGGTTTTATTATGTGCATGTAGTAAACACTGCATTGTTTGGTAAGAAGGCTTACAGAAATGTAATTACAACTGGCACAGTGGCAGGTAATGACGGCCGTAAGATGTCAAAATCGCTTGGAAACTATACTGATCCAACAGAATTAATGGATAAGTATTCAGCTGATGCATTACGTTTCTTAATGCTTTCGTCGCCAGTGTTAGCAGGGGAGGATTTTGCTTTAATCGATAAGGATGTTTCTGATGTTGCGAGAAAACTATCGATGGTTTGGAATGTATATGACTTCTTTACGATGTATGCTTCCGTGGATGGATTTGATTCAAAGCAAGCGATTGCAGTTTCGAAGTTGGAGAACCCTCTAGATATTTGGTTAGTTTCAAGAGTATATGAACTGCGTAATGAAATCACTAAGGGTATGGAAGCCTATAATATTCCGAGTGCGCTATCAAATGTATTATTATTTATTGACGATTTATCAAACTGGTTTGTACGACGCTCAAGGAGGCGTTTCTGGAAGTCGGAGGATGATACGGATAAGAATGCGGCATATTCCACGCTATACTTTGTCTTAGTATATCTAGCTAAAATCTTAGCTCCATTTACGCCGTTCTTAGCGGAAGAGTTATACCAGAAAATGACTGGAGTAGAGTTTGATTCTTCAGCAACAGAGTCAGTGCATCTGCTAAATTGGCCGGAAGCGGGAGAGATTAATCAGGGAGTACTTGAGAAGATGGCAAGAACCCGTGAGATTATTACTGAAGGTTTGGCCCTAAGGATGAATAAGAGTGAGAATGAAGAGCAGATTAAGGTAAGACAACCACTTGCTGAATATGTTTATGAAGGTGAATCACTGGATGAATATTATGAACAAATCATTGCAGATGAAGTCAATGTAAAGATGGTGAGAGCTGGCGAAAAAGCTTATCTGGATAAGCATTTGACCGAAGAACTGCTCGAAGAAGGTTTTATTCGCGAGTTAATTCGCTTTGTACAGGCTGCGAGGAAGAAAGCTGGGCTTGAAGTTGATGACAGGATTAAATTATCAATTGATACGGAGATTAGTGAGGATTGGCAGGATGTACTAAAAGCTGAGGTGTTAGCGGTAGAGCTTGGACGAGATAATAATCATCAGTATGATGAAGTCGTGAAAGTTAATGGTAAGAATATTACTATCTCGCTAGAAAAGGCCTAAGGAGAGGGCGAAACATAAAAAAAGGACACGTGAAGAGCGGGTCCTTTTTTTTTTGAAATATAATGTAACTGATGAATTTTAGTGGGTAAATTAACAGAGGTAGATTTTGAAAATAAAGGATAATTCCAATAAAAGTGTTGACAAATAAGCATAAACATGATATCATTAAAACAAGTTAGATAATAAATAAAAACAAAAAGCAAATAAAAAATAAATCTAACAGAAGAGGAGCGGTGGGGAAGCTAAACAAGAAAGATAAAAGGTAAGTGAGGTATAAGACCAATGTAAGGTTAAAAATAAAATAAAATAGAAGATAAAGAAATAAAATTGGACGAAAGAAAAATAGAATGAAGAGAGGCTGATCCTAAGAGCCATTAAGAACAAGCTTAGGGTTGGCAAGAAAATTAAAGGCTACTTATTGAGAAATAGGTAGCCTAAAAATATAAATAAATTAATTAATTTGTTCAGTTGCATTTTTTAAAAATATGCTAGAATAGAATAAATAAGCAAAAAATAAAAACAAAAAGAAGGGGAAGATATGACGTTTGAATATTTCAACGATGAATCAGGATATAGTTTAAAAAAGACAGTGAGCCCAGAAGCTCAGGCTAAAATTTTGGCCAGACTTGGACGAGCTGGTCTAAAAATTGCTTAGAAGCTTTGATTAACGATAAGCTTGGCTAGAAGCTAAGATTTTTGATGAAAATAGCACCTTGGGTGCTATTTTTTGTATAAATAAATTACTCAATTGAAAGAACGATAATTTCTATATATGGATATATCTATAAAAAGTTTATTCAGCCTCTCAAAATAACTTGAACGGAGAATAAGCTAACCGAAGTTGTGTGAGTGTATAAAAAAATAAATAAAGATGTTGACTATTTTTAACACTAGCGATATGATGGGGGCATAAAAGTCATATTTTTAACATAAAAAACTAACAGAAAGGTCTTTATCGCTATGATAGAAGATGAGACGAGAACGGTTAGTGCTGGAGCACAAACTGCGTCGTTTGAAGAGCCTGATCTTACGGGTTTGACACAGGATCAATTAATTGATCTTTTTGTCAATAATCTGGTTGAAGAAAAAGGGCAAAATATTTCAGAAACAGAGAAGCAGCAAATTGCTGATGATCTTAAAGATGCTGTAATGACAGAGATCTTGATGAGCTTACCTGATTATTTAGTAAATAAAATTAATGACAGCTTTGAAAATGGTACTGCATCAGAGGAGATGATTGAAGCTGTGGTCGAAGAGTCTGGCATTGATGCTAGTAAAATAGCTGAAAAAGTAATGATCAAATTCAGAGATGATTATCTAAATAATAAGGAGGAAATGTAAGATGGGTTTTGATCCAAATAAGGGTGGCAACGGCGATACTGGGAACAGTGGAAATAGCAATGTATGGGATATGGGGGGTTTTAGCTATCCTGGATATGGTAACGTTGTATATAGGGATGATATGACTAATCAGAATAATTCGACCGACCAAAATAAGGATAAGGCA
>CAUQIL010000034.1:0-7196 GCA_963518195.1 uncultured Candidatus Saccharibacteria bacterium
ATACAAAGGACCTAAGTAATGCGGCGCACACGGACAACGATTGGTGGCCAAGCAAGACACTATATGATCCAGGACTAAGTGTGGAGGATTGGAAAAAAATACTGCAAGATCCAGAGATTTTTTCAAAAGATAGCTTAGCCTTAGTTAAGCGATTTAAGCATTACGGCGGGGCGGCAACTTGTAAACAGATTTCCGAAAAATACGGTTATTCCGCACAGCACTACAATATTATCTGTACAAAAACTTGTGAACAGATTGTCAGAAAAACTAATGTTAAAAGAATGAAGCTTAAGGATGGGACCGAAAATTTATTTCCAGTTTTATTCTATGGACGTGATGCTGAGAAGGGCGAATCTGGATCTTACAAATGGAAGCTGCGAGAAGAGATAAGTGAAGCACTTGAACAAATAGATTTAAGTTATATTCCTTTATACGCAACCGAGAAAAAGCCAGAACTGGAAGATAAAAAATACTGGTTGCTAATGTCTAACCCTAAAATTTGGTCAGTCTCTGAATTAGCGGTTGGTGGTGTTCAGTCATATACGATTCGTAACGAGAATAATAAACCTCGCAGAATTCCAGAAAACTTCCGTGACGCAAGAGAAGGTGATCTAGTCTTTTGCTATGAGACCACACCAGTACAACAGATTGTATCGTTAGCAGTAGTTTCAAAAGCTTCGGATGGTACGACTATCGAATTTAAAAAGATTGAGCAATTAGTGAATCCGATTGATCTCGATGATTTTGTTAGTATTCCCGAGTTAAAGGATATGCAATATCTAAAGTGCTCTATGGGGACACTATTTAAGGTAACTGGACCTGAAGCAGAGATTTTACTGGATTTGATCCGCGAAACTAATCCTGTAATTACCACAGAGGTTGAAAAGAATAAACCCTACACAAGAGTAGACTTCCTGGCAGATGTTTTTATGGAAGGCGATGATTTTGATAGTCTTGTAAAGATGTTATTGCACAAGAAAAACATTATCCTACAAGGAGCACCTGGCGTAGGTAAAACATATGCGGCCAAGAGACTCGCATATGCAATGATGGGTGAGGTTGACGATAGTCGAATTGCCTTTGTGCAGTTCCATCAGAATTATGCCTATGAAGATTTTGTGATGGGATATAAGCCAACCGAAAATGGTGGTTTTAGGTTACAGAATGGGATTTTTTACAGATTCTGCATCGAGGCAGCAAACAATCCTAGCCAAAAATACTTCTTTATTATTGATGAAATTAATCGCGGAAACTTGAGTAAGATTTTTGGCGAGCTACTAATGGCAATCGAGAATGAATGCCGTGGTGCAAAGATTACGTTAGCCTATTCTAACAAACTATTTAGTGTGCCAGAGAATATCTATATTATCGGAATGATGAATACAGCAGACCGTAGCTTGGCACTAATGGATTATGCACTGCGTCGTCGTTTTAGTTTTAAGGAGCTTAAGCCTGCCTTTAGGTCAATTAATTTTAAACAGTATCAGGACAGCCTAAGGAGTAATTTATTTAACAAACTAATTCAACAAATTATTGAACTCAATAATGAGATTACCGATGACGATTCCCTGGGGAGTGGTTTTTGCATCGGACATAGCTACTTCTGTAATCTAAAAGACGCGACGGAAGATCAGCTTAAAATGATCGTTGAACATGATATCCTACCAACCTTGGCCGAATACTGGTTTGATGATAAAGCTAAATATAATAAGTGGGAAAGTAGATTAATCGGCATTTTCAATGAGTAAAGAGAGCTCAAAAAATATCCTAATTCATAATATATACTATATGCTTGCCTACGCCTTTCAGGCATTAAAGCAACGCAACTACGCGCGTATTGAAGCTGAGGATTTTAAAAACATCGAAGACTTATTTGCGTCGATCATTCAAATTGGCACAGCGGCACAGTTAAAACATGGGCTCTATCGGAGCTATATAACCAGAAACGAACAGCTTAAGGTTCTACGTGGAAAATTGGACTTAACGGCAACAATTAAACTACGTGCGCGAAATAATCGCCAGGACCTAGACTGCGAACATGATGAACTGTCAGTAGATAATATATACAACCAGATCCTGAAGACGACAATAACTACTTTGGTTAAATGCAAAAAAGTAAAGAAGGATACACGTATTAAACTTCACAATATTCTGCGTGTTTTAGGAGATATTTCAAAAATCAATCTTGCAAGCGTAAAGTGGGGAGAACTTACATTTCAGAGGAACAATCGTACGTATGAGGTGTTGATAAATATGTGTTATTTTGTGTATCAAGAGATGATTCTATCAAACACTGCGGGCGACAAAAAAGTGCAGTCATTTTCGGACGAGAACATGGCCAAGGTTTATGAAAAATTTATTTTGGAATACTACAGGCAGAATTATAAAAGCTTGCGAGTAAATGCTTCGGAGATTAAATGGAATTTTGATGAGGATTTTGAGAATCCAATGATTTTTGCTGTACCAAAAATGCAATCCGATATTACCCTGCGAGCTAACAATAAAACCCTAATTATTGATGCTAAATATTATTCAAAAGCTATGCAGCAACAATTTGAGAAGACTTCGCTGAGGAATAGTCATCTTTATCAGATTTATACGTATGTAAAAAATGAGGATAAAGAGAATACTGGGAATGTGGCGGGGATGCTATTATACGCGAAGACTCGCGACGAAGTAATCCCCCGCACGGATTTCTCAACGGGCGGCAATCGAATCTCTGCACGGTCGTTAGATCTAGATGTTAAATTTGATAAAATTAAAGAACAACTAGATGATATTGTTGCGGAATATTTATAAAGAAGAGAGCGGGGTACTTAAGACCTCAAATCGTTATCTGACAGAGTGATAGTCTTTTAAATTACTTTCTGTATCAATAAGACCGTTTTCATTCATTGCGGACATTACATATGGCAATAAGCTTTTATTGAAGAAACGAGCCACATATTTCTTTGGCGTCTTTGGGGGGCGAAGAAGCAATCCTTTTTCAACCATATTTGCAAGAAAACGAGAACATTTAACTTTTTCAGATGGAGTTGCTCCAAAAATAGATATCACATCAGAGGCTTGGATAATGTTCTTATCAGTAGCTACCATAAGAACTTGATACTCTTTTTCAGAAAGGTGATCATCCCTCCTAGACTCTTTAATTGCCGGAAGAATAAGATTCTTGACCGCAAAGTCTCTATCAAGCAGCCTGAACATTTTATTAATTTCACCAAGAATACCACTGGCAATATACCCGCACCACTCCTCAATACCTTCCTTTGATCCCGTGTCAGCTTTTGCGAGCATATCATAATACTTTTGGCGATCCATGCAAAAAATAGAGGACGGATTAAGTAATGTCTTTTTCTTCTTCAAGAAGCCATACTTAATAAGCATTGCGTAAGTGAGAAGTCTTGCCGTTCTACCATTACCATTGTCAAATGGATGAATCTGAACAAAACGGTGATGTGCACATGCAATTCTAATGATATCTTCCTTTTTTTCATGATCGGCATTGATGTAGTTAACTAATTCGGTTATATCACCAGGAATTGCTTGTGGAGTAGAAACGACACAAGAACTGTTAGCAATAGATACCCCACTAGTTCTGAAAGCACCTGGCTTGTTGCTGCCATCGCGCTTTAACCCTTTAACGGTAATTGTATGTAGTTCGCGGATAAACGCTGGGGTGATTTTGTCTTCCTCTTGTAAATTCTCTTCGATATAGTTAATTGCATTCTGAATATTAATCAACTCAGCTAGGTCTTCTCCCAGCTTACTCTTTGTGTCTGTCTTAGTAGCCTCATTAATAGCCTCAATGAGAGTGGTATGATTACCTTCAATACGAGCCGAATTAAGACTCTCTAAGAGATGTAAAGTATTTTTAAGATCATAAAAAAGCCACAACGGAGTGTCGCCAGAAATAAACTTATTCCTTAATGACTCCATCTGGAATAGAGTTGAGGTTAGCTCCGAATTAAAATCTGGTCTAATATCATACTTTTCCATATATAAAATTATATATTGATATAACATTTGTGTCAAGAAGATATAACATTTTGGACTATTTTACCCCTGTTATTATATAACATTTGTTAAAATAAGATATAACATTTTGCTATATATTGATATAACAATTGTGTTTTTAAAATCACCAAATTTATATGAATGAATAGCTTATTCATAGGCTGAAAGCTTATTGATCTGCAAGTTTCCAATTCTTATTCATATCCTTGAATAAAGTCTTAATATTGGAAAAATCATATAGTTCCAGCTCCTTTACTCCGCATATACTGCCCATTGAAGTAGTCATTACTTCAAAGATTTCCGGATAAGACTGAACTAGGGCTAACCTTTCAGACAACATGGAGCTATCCTTGGCTTGATGAGTAATTAAATCTATTTTTATCCCAAAGATATTAAAATGCGCAAAACAGTTCAGGTAGTCATATAGGGTAACCTCATTTTCACTGAAAGCTAACTCAATTCTTTTCTGAGTAGGAACTACATCTTTACGTTTATTGTCTATATATTCTCGAAGCTTATACTTATTGGACTCCTCCGCAATCTCCTTATATGTAAAATCTTTCTTACCATCAACAAAACGATTAAGCCTGTTCTGTTGATCTAAAATATTCTTTGGGTACTTAGCCAAGAATGCAACATCAGCCGCAAACTCCATAAGAGAGCGAACCGTCATAGCAAACTGCCTAGTTTGGTTCTCTTTCGCAATAACCTCAAATAATGAAAAAGTATCCTTAACGAATACAGCCCACCATTCTGCGCAGGCAAGATCTACTGTATTTTTAACAGTACCTTTTCTTAGTTTTTTATTTATGTCCTCTAAAATCGGATAAAGCTCAGTTGAGAACCATTCGCTCACGGTAATTGGTTTCATTGTTTAATTATAACAGTAAAAAGAAGCAACAGATAAAAACCATATTTTCACATATTTATGGACCAGGATTATTTCATCAAAAATACGATCACATTTAAAAGAATATAAATATATACCAAGCCTTTGTTTTTGACGTGATTATAAGAACTTTCTAAAACAGTGGTTTTCCTTATGAGAATCTAAGATAAATATGGCCATCTAGGTGGATATTTCAAGGTGTTTTTATGGTATAATATAGATAAGAATTTTATCAATCAATTGCGGAGAAAGCTTGACTATGAACAGCAATATTAAAGACCTAGAAAAAACTCTTTGGGCGGCTGCTGATAAAATGCGTGGTGGCGTTTCCGTGACAAATTACAAATTTCTAATTCTTGGTCTTATATTCCTAAAGTATATCTCCGACTCTTTCGATGAACGCTATAACACTCTCAAGAAAGAAGGATTGGGTCTTGAGGAAGACCGCGATGCCTACGTCGAGGAAAACGTATTCTTTGTGCCAGAAAACGCACGCTGGCAATATCTCGTAGATCACGCAAAAGATTATAATATTGGCGAGATTCTAGATAAGGCACTTGACTCTATCGAAAAAGAAAACCCAACGCTTAAAGGCGTATTATTTAAGGTATATAACGATCCAGACAACCGCAACGTCAACCTAGGCGAGATTATCGACTTGTTTACAAACATTAAGGTTGGTACTAAAGAAGCCATAGAAAAAGACCTTCTTGGCCGCATTTACGAATACTTCCTTGGCGAGTTTGCCGCAAACGAACTCCAAAAAGGTGGCGAGTTCTACACTCCTGCCTGTCTTGTGCGCACGATGGTGGAAATTATCGAGCCATATGAAGGTCGCGTATATGATCCGGCTTGTGGCTCTGGCGGTATGTTTGTTCAGTCATTGAAATTTATTCAACAACATCAGGGTAATATTCATAATATTTCTATTTATGGACAAGAGAAGAATCCTACAACCTGGAAGCTCGCAAAAATGAACCTTGCAATCCGCTCTATTGACGGAAACCTTGGTAAGTTTGCCGCAGATACTTTTACTGAAGACTTACATAAAGACCTTAAAGCCGATTTTATCATGGCTAATCCGCCATTCAACCTTTCAGATTGGGGCCAAGAAAAACTCCTCAAAGATTACCGTTGGAAGTTCGGTATTCCACCAAAAGGCAACGCAAACTATGCCTGGATTGAACATATGGTGACTAAGCTATCTCAAGACGGTAAAGCAGCCATCATTTTAGCAAATGGTTCTCTTGCTGCCGGTAGCCAAGAAGCTGAAATTCGCAAGAAACTTATCGAAGCCGACCTTGTAGACTGCATTCTCTCCATGCCGACTAATCTTTTTTATACCGTTACGATTCCTTGCTCTATTTGGATTCTGAATCGTAATAAGAATCAAAAAGGCCATACGCTATTTATTAATGCAAATGATATGGGTACTATGATTACGCGTAAACTTCGCGAACTTTCCGAAGACGACATTATAAAAATCGCAAATACATATCACGCCTATGCGAACGATGAGGAATATGAAGATATAGCTGGCTTCTGCAAGAAAGCTTCGCTTGACGAAATTAAGTCAAAAGATTATGTCTTAACTCCAGGACGATATGTCGGGATTAAAGAGATCGAAGATGATGGTGAACCATTTGAAGAAAAGATAAAACGATTAACTTCAGAATTGTCTGAACAGATGAAAAAATCCACAGAGCTAGATACTGAGATTAAAAAAGTTTTAGGTGAGATTGGGTATGAAATCTAATTATTTACCAATCACCTCAGTTGCAACCATTATTAGTGGTGGAACCCCAAAAACATCAATACCTGATTACTGGGATGGAAACATTCCTTGGCTTTCGGTCAAAGATTTTAACAATGATAGCAAGTTTGTATATTCGACCGAAAAACACATAACGGAATTAGGTCTAAAAAATAGCTCGACAAATTTATTAAAAGCTGATGATATTATTATTTCAGCCAGGGGAACCGTTGGTAAACTAGCTATGATCCCTTTTAATATGACTTTTAATCAGTCATGTTTCGGTATCCGTGCAGATATTGAAAAGATTTTACCACACTATCTTTACTACGCTCTTAAGAACAACATTCAAACCATTAAGGGTTCTACGCATGGATCCGTATTTGATACCATAACCCTTAAAGATTTCGACATTATTAAAATTAACGTTCCAGATTTAGAAACTCAGAAAAAAATTGTCAAGGTTCTCTCTATTCTCGACCAAAAAATAGAATTAAATAACCAGCTAGACCTTACCGTCCACAATAATCTAAATGCTAT
>CAUQIL010000035.1:0-7156 GCA_963518195.1 uncultured Candidatus Saccharibacteria bacterium
ATTTTTGGTTGCGGACGTGGACGAACCCTGGCTGGCTCTTTAGCTTTTTTCTCTTTCTTTTTTGTCTTTTCAAGTTCAGCCTTTTTTAATGCGTCTTCGGCAATTTGCTGCTCAATGCGTGCGGTGGTAATATCGATATTTTCTTGATCCCCCGCCTCTTCGTAGATACTAAGAATTTGCCTTAATGTTGTAGTAGATTTATCAAGATTGTAGGCTGATTCAAGAGCTTCAATGGCAGCTTTTTTGTGGCCAAGCTTTTCTTCGGCTTTTGCTAAAGCTAGAAAGCGAGCGGCTACTGTGCTATCGAGTTTGAGTGCTTGTTGGAATGCCATGGAGGCTTTTTCGTAGGAGCCGGTTTCAAGATAGATTAATCCCACGTTATGTAATGACATTGGATTATTATCAAGAGATTGTGCGATTTCAAAACATTCGATAGCTTCGTCAAAATTTTGCGCCTTAGCATAGAGAATGCCGAGACGGTTATATGCTGCAGCGTTGGTTTCGTCGAGTTTCAAGATAGTGAGGAGGGCTTTTTCCGCACGAAGGGTTTTGCGGCTGTTCATGCTGTCTTTGGCAATAGTCCAGAGCTTTTTGATCTCTGCATCGTATTTAGTATTCTCCTTGTTTGAAGACTTTTTGATAGCAAGAACTGGCTCGAAAAATGCGAGAAAGATGGCAAAACTTAAAATCAGCAATGCGCCTAACATATTGTCTTATTTTAACATATTTTGATAGATTTAGAAAATTTTAGATTAAATTTGCGAGAAGTTGTAGCTTCTTATTGCCATTTTTAGAGATATTTTGATATGCCAGATCTAGTCCTGTAATTTTTTTTAAGAAAAGTTGATTGTTGGTTTTATAGAAGGACTTATATGCAAGCTCAATGGTGGTCTCAATGACTTTCAGGATAAATGCCTTATCATTATCAGAATCTGGATCAGATTTTTTGGGTTTTCTTTTTACGAGCTCTTCTGCTAGATGTACAAGTTGGTCTTTGTCGGCGACTAGAAGTTTTTTAGCGTAGTCTAAAATTTCTGGAGGAACGTCTGGAGGCGATACGAGGTTGTCAGTGGTCTTTAGATAGAAAAGCATGGCCCTTGAGCGTATGGTGGGCAATAATTGAAAAGGTTTTTTGGTGAGGAGTAAGATATGGATATGTTCACCAGGTTCTTCAATGGTTTTTAGTAAGACGTTACTAGATTTTTCGGAAAGAAGTTCGGCGTGGCGGATAACAAGATAAAGCTCTTTGGTCTGTTTATTTCTGGTGAGCTGCAATAATTCCCTAACTTCGTCAATTTGTGAGTCGATTGAATCTGCATTAAGAGATAGCGACACTTGAGGCGCAAGATTAAGCTCGATGTCTGGATTAACTGCAAAAATAGTGGTAGAGAAAGCACGGGAGATTTGAGGGATTTTTTCTAGTGAATCAATAAACATCTTGATTCTATTGTAGCGTAAAATGTGTTGAAGAAATGGTTTTTAATCGAAGAGATTAAATTCTGGAGGGAGTGGAGCTTCAAAAATCTGTCGATTACTGGTGGGAATGGTAATTTCAAGTGCCTTGGCATGGAGGTAGAGTCGATCGGTGGAATCTGGCTTTGCTGAGCCATAGACGCGATCCCCGACAATTGGTGTACCTAGATATTTGAGATGGACACGTAACTGATGAGTGCGACCAGTGGTTGGTTTAAGTTCGATTAATGAATAAGTTTTTCCCTCCTTAAATTCATGTCCAGAGAAATCAGAGTTTGCAAAAATTTTTTTGAGGTTCAAAAGATCCGAGTGAGTAAATTTCTTGGTTTTTAAGACTTGGTAAAAAGTTTCAGATTCTTTGCCGCCAGCCTCTACAATAAAAGTGGTTGGGTGTTTGAGATTTCTGGCAATGGGAAGATTAATGACAGCAGTAGTTAATTTTGGGCAACCCTCAACAATGGCATAGTAAGTTTTGTGGGTTTTTCTATCTTGGAATTGTTTTCTTAGGAGAGTTTGAGTGGAGGCGTCTTTAGCAAGAATAACAATACCGCTAGTGTCGCGATCTAGGCGATGAACAAGTAGACCAAAATCTTCTAGGGTTGGCTCAAGACAGTAGTCTCCTTTGGCCATACTGAGTAGGCCGGCCGGTTTATCGAAAACCACTACATGTTCATCTTCATAAATTGTGGTAGGGCGAACTTTATCAGCTTCTTGTTGTTTAATATTGGCATTTGTAAGGGTTTTTGGAAGAATTAATTCAATAACTGAATCTTCGGTGAGTGGCGTATTTGGCTTGGTGGCCACTTTGCCGTCAACCTGGACATAGCCAAGCTTAATGAATGACTGAAGAGTATTGCGATTATAGTCTGGGTATTTTTCAACAAGGGTATGATCTAGGCGAATACGTGGCTTTTTTGTATCTCTTTCCGTCAAAACAAGATCGCCATTAATAACGCGAGAAAGTGAGGGCTTGCTAAATTTTTTACCAGTTCGATACATTGCTTATATTATAATATATTTATATTTAAAATCAAGCTTAAGCTACCTGAGACCAATGGACTTCTGTACCTTGAGGAGCGTCTGATTGGCTTTTTGTGTGGCATAAGCTTCGCCTTCAGTTAATAGATCAAGAACGGTTTGATCGGAAATACTGTCGGCTTTTGTTTGAAAATCAGAGAGGAAATTTGATACCGTGGTCGCTACTTGTTTTTTGAAGTCTCCATAACGACTTTGATTAGACCATTTTTTAATAACAGTAGATAGTGGTTGATCGCTAAGTAATGCTTCAATTTGCAAGAGATTGGAGATGCCTGGTTGATTTTGGAAATCAAAATTAATATTCGCCAAAGAATCGGTGGTGGCGGACATAATTTTCTTAGCGGCCTGTGCGGGGGTATCTGACATCATAATTTTACTATTATCGGAATCACTGGACTTACTCATTTTCTTTTCTGGATTTTGCAAATCGCGAATACGAAGACCAGAAGGAGTGTCTTTATCCTGATTACTGAAAGTATTATTAAGTGTCTCCATGAATTTAACTTGATCTGCGGTTTTTTCGGGAATAATAAAAATTTCACCATACTTACGGTTGAAACGTTCTGCAATATTACGTGTGAGTTCTAGATGCTGGAATTGATCTTCACCGACTGGAACATAATTTGCGTCATAAAGTAGAATATCGGCGGCCATGAGAATTGGATAATTGAAGATCCCAACGTTGGTTGAACTATCGTTATTTTGACTTTTTTCTTTGTATTGAGTCATGCGTAATGCTTCACCCATTGAGGTGTAGCAATCGAGAATCCAACAAAGTTCAGAGTGCGCAGGAATGTAGGATTGACGATAGATATGAATATTGGAATTAATTTTGAGGCCAGCCGCAAGATAATACTTTAGTTCGCGGATAGTGTTTTGTTTTAGATCCCCATCGATACTACTAATGATGGAATGTAGGTCAGGGATAAAGATATTAACGTGATGAGTCTCAGAGTATTTATTGGCAAGGCGACCCATGGGAAGAAGGGCGCCTAGAAAATTTCCGAGGGTAATTTCGGAGTTAATGCGAATGCCGGTGAGAATTGTTTTCATGTTTGATTCCTTATGGAAGTTAGTCTAGTGTGGTGTTAGTTATACTACTGAAAATTATACTGTAATTTTTGGGGTTGGCAAGTTTTTTGGAGAGTGCGGCCTAGTGCGAGATGTTGAAAAATATAAAAAAGCCTCTAATTTAGAGGCTTAAATGAGGGTGAGTTTTTAGTAATTAGCAGGCTCCTCAAAAAGTGGAACAGTTTTGTTGCGATCTTTAATATTTGCTAGTAAATATTGGTGACGAAAACGATCGATGATGTCCATAATGGAGAGTCCAGCTTCGTGATCGCCGTCGAACTTAACGATTAGAGTATAGCCATTGGGTGCGCCCTGTAAATTAATGAATCTGCAATGATATCCACTGAGGATGTATTTTAATTTACTTTGATTTTTTTGCGACACTGCTACGTTTGCTACAATGCGAAGACGCATAGTTATCACCTCCTTATAATGTTCTACCCCCGCCTGAGTTGAGTATAACAGAGATGATAAAAATTAAAAAGACCCGGATGACGAGTCGAGAAAGTCTTTAAAGATGGTGGAGCATAAGGGGTTCAAACCCTTGACCTCGGCAATGCGAATGCCGCGCTCTATCAGCTGAGCTAATGCCCCACATATCTTTAGTATACTATAAAATTAGTTTTCGCGGATGGCTTTAATAATTTTTCCAATGGTTGGCTTAGTGCCATACATCAAGACGCCGACGCGATAGATTTTTGCGGCAATAATGCCAATCAGAATAGTTGCGAGAATTAGGAAAATTACAGAAAGTAAAACTTCGATACCTGGAACTTCGCTCATGGCAATACGGGTGAACATGGCCATCGGTGAGGTGAGTGGGAAAAGCGAGAGCGTCTTCATTAATACTGAGTTGATATCACCACTGCTCATGGCATTGGTGGACGCAACAAAGCCGATTACGAAAATGATTTGGATGAGCATTAGGGCAGACGAGAGATCTTCAATTTTAGAGACGGTGGAGGCCATGGCGCCAAAGAGGAAGGAATAGACTAGGAAGCCGAGTAGGAAGAAGATTAGTAGATAACCGACAAGAGAAGCTGGGAAGTTAAAGAGTGTGGTTATGATGGCATTGTTTTCAAAATAGGATTTATTGATGTTGTATGAGATAAAGGCAGCTCCAAAAATTGCGGTGATCTGTATAACGCCAGCGATGCTAGAGGCTAAAATTTTACCAAACATGAGAGCGACTGGGCTGGCGCTGGTGATTAGTACTTCCATGGCGCGAGAAGTCTTCTCAGTCACGACGCTCATGGCAACCTTTTGGCCAAACATAATGATAACCATATAGAGCACAAAAACCATGACGTAGGCGTACCAAAAATTTTTAGCACCATTTTCGCTGACATTTTCAACTTGATGGTTAATATCAGGGTTTTGAACTTCAGCAATTTGAGTATCAGATAGTCCATGTTTTTTCAGATAGAAATTAGAGTAGATGGTTTTTAGAAGATTATCCATAACTTGTAGGTTTGGATCTTGCAAAACTGAGATATTTGCTAAATAGGTGTAGGATTTGAGGTCTGAGGAGAGAATGAAGGCAAAATCGACAGACTGATCTTTAATTTTCTTTTTTATTTCTTCTTTTGAATCGTTTGTAATTTTGACATTGGTTTGTGGAAAACTTGCAGCAATACTTGGAAGAATTTTGTCAATTTCGGAATTGTCGGATGCAATAAGAACTTCAGGTTTCTTTACCTCTGAATTTTCAGTGCCCTGGGATTTTTTGATAACTTCACCCATGCGAGGTGCAAAGAGTAATCCAGAAACTGCGAGGACTAAGATAACTGTTGTGATGACAAAAACTTTGTTTTTAAAATATTGGGTAAGTTCATGCTTGAAGATTGTTAAAAATTGTTTCATATTATCCTATCTTTTCTCTTTTATGTTTGTAATTTCGTCAATCTCTTTTTCGTCGCCAGCATACTCAACAAAGATGTCGTTTAGGGTTGGCTCCAAAATGCCGATGCTATCAATGTCGTATTCTTTAATTAGTTTTTGCATGACTTTTTGTTTTTGGTCAGCAGATGCCATTTTGTAGATTAAGTTAGTATCATCAATAATCTTACACTCGTCCTGATATTCGGTTTTGATTTTCTTGATATCTTTAGATTCAATTTTTAGCTTATCTCGCACGTATCTTTGTTTAATTTGTTTGATGTTGCCCGCGATCATGATTTCGCCGTTTTTCATAATTAGAATATCATCGCAGAACTCCTCAATATAATTCATTTGATGACTTGAAAAAATTACGATTTTATTTTGCTTGATCTGCTCCTTGACGACACTTTCGAGCAGTCTGGCGTTAACAGGGTCGAGGCCAGAAAAGGGCTCATCAAATACAACAATGTCAGGGTCGTGGGCAATACTTGAAATTAGTTGGATCTTTTGTTGATTTCCTTTTGAAAGGGTGTCAAGTGGTTTGTTCTTATATTCAGACATATTGAGGAAATCGAGCCAGTAATTTACGGACGTAATAGCATCTTTCTTACTCATACCCTTAAGGGTGGCAAGATAAATTAGTTGGTCTAAAATTTTTTCTTTTGGATACAAACCACGCTCTTCTGGAAGATACCCAAAACTAACGGCTTTATAGTCAAGAGGTTTGCCATCGAGGAGAATTTCACCACCGCTGGCCTTAAAGACATTCATGAGAATACGTATGGTAGTGGTTTTACCAGCACCATTACGCCCGAGAAGGCCGAAAGCATGGCCACTTTTGGCGGTGAAGCTAATATTATTTAAAGCAGTTTTCTTGCCAAATACTTTCTTTATATTCTTTAATTCGAGTTTCATAGGCTCCTTCTTGAATAATGTTTTAATATGATGGGTTTATGTTGTGTAGGAATAATGTTTAGTCTCACTGCGGTTCTGATCGTCATTCTGGGGAATTTTTGATTTTCATTCTGTTATTCCTGGCACTTTGAATTTTGTAGATAAGGCGATTACTTGTTGGTGGATTTTTTCTAGGTCTTGTTTAATTTCTGAGTTTCCTAAATTTTCCTCAGAGCCAGCTTTAAGGCAAAGGTCCATAACCTGCTTCATCCAGTCTGCAATTTGCTGCATTTCGGACTCCTTCATGCCACGTGTGGTGATGGCTGGAGTACCAAGACGGACACCTGAAGGACGGAAGGCTCCACCTTTGTCGCCTGGCACGGCATTAGCGTTTAGAGTAAGTCCAACGAGGTCGAGGGCGCGTTCGTAAAATTTTCCGTCAATGCCGAAGCTTTTTTGGACATTGATTAGAATTAAATGATTATCTGTGCCGCCACCTTGTAATATAAAACCATGCTTGATTAAACCATTCGCTAGGGCTTTTGCATTAAGGACGATTTGTTTAGCGTATTTTTTAAAGCTCGGCTGTTGGGCTTCAAGGAAAGAAACGGCCTTAGCGGCAATGACATGCTCTAGTGGACCGCCCTGGGTGCCTGGGAAAACGGCACGATCAATAAGGATAGGAATATTTTCTAAAGTATGTTCAGGTTTTTTGAGAGGGGAGGCGACATTGCCATTGGAAAGAATAAGTCCGCCACGAGGACCACGTAATGTTTTATGAGTAGTGGTAGTCATAACG
>CAUQIL010000036.1:0-7091 GCA_963518195.1 uncultured Candidatus Saccharibacteria bacterium
TGGAACAAGAAGGGAAGATCAAAGACGCAGAAAGGCTTAGCAAAGAGTATCGTGACAATGGTGATTTTCTTGAACATGATCCTCGTATTACAAAAATCGGCAGATTTATTCGCGCCACCTCACTTGATGAATTGCCTCAACTCATCAATGTAGTAAAGGGCGATATTTCTCTTGTTGGTCCTCGCGCACTTGTCCCCGGCGAGCTCAGGAACTATGGCGATCGTTCACTCCTTCTAACTGTCAAATCTGGCCTCACCGGTCTCGCGCAGGTCTCCGGACGTCGCTCAATCAGTTTCGACGAACGTCGCGCTCTTGATCTCTATTACATCCAAAACTGGTCCGTTCTCTTTGACCTTCAGATCATTTTACGTACCATTAAAGCGGTTCTAATTCGTAAAGGCGCCAAATAATGTCAGCGCCCTCTAGTCATAGTCCTAAAAAAAATCATTGTGATTTCGTCCATCAATTTAAAGACCGTAATCTAAAAGTTGCTCTTGTCTGCGATTGGCTCACTGTTGTCGGTGGTGCTGAACAGGTTCTACGTGAAATTCATCATTTATTTCCTCACGCCCCCATCTATACTTCTCAATATCGCCCCAAGAAGATTGACTGGTTTAAAGATGCCGAAGTTAAAACTGGTTGGCTAAATTTTCTACCGGCCTTCACTAGGCGTTTTATCGCCCCTCTTCGCCAGGCTTATTTTAAAAATCTCGACCTCACGCGCTATGATCTGGTTATTTCTGTCTCCGGTTGTGATGCAAAATATGTTAAAACTCGTCCAAGTACACATTTTTGTTACTGCCATGTACCTACCCAATACTACTGGGGTAAAAGTGAAGAATATCAAAAAGATCCAGGCTTCGGTCCGCTAAATATTATCGTTCGTCCTATTTTTAAATTACTTTTACCAAGACTCAGAAGAAAAGACCTTGAAGCAGCCGCACGTCCAGATTTTTATATCACAATTTCTGATTTTGCTAAATCTGAAATCAAAAAGTATTACAAAAGGGAAGCAGAAATTATTTTTCCCCCGGTTAATACGGAGAAATTCTCAGAGGTCGCAGAATATAAAAACATCAGACAAGGGAATTGTCAAATAATAGAACAACATAAAAACAAGAAAAGTCAAATAAACCAAAAATCATACGAAACAATAAAAAATAAAAAAAGTCAAATTGAACAAAATATTTATCACACCACAAATTCAAATAAAAATCAAATTGAACTTGTGGAAAACTCCTCAAATAACGACCAGTACTTTATTAATTTTTCACGACAAGTTGGCTGGAAGCGGCTTGATCTCGCAATTAGGGCCTGTATCGAGTCAAAACAACTGCTAGTTTTAATCGGTGATGGTCCTGAACATCAAAAACTACTTCAGCTTAGCAAAGCTCACCCCGAATTAATCACGCTTCATTCTACTCTTCCGCAATCAGAACTTAAAGAATATTTGAAAAATGCCAAAGCCTTCATTTTTCCATCAGAAGAGCCTTTTGGTATCGCCCCAGTTGAAGCACTCGCCGCGGGCTGTCCAGTTATTGCCTTTAATAAAGGTGGCGCCAAAGACTACATAAAAGACGGTAAAAATGGCCTCTTTTTTGAGTCGCAAACCGTCAATTCCCTTGTTTCTGCAATAAAAAAGTTTAATCAACTCTCTCAGCTATCTGCTGATAGTAAGATAGCTCCCCAAAAAGCCTCACAAGAAAATCAAACATCCCATTCTTCCCTCCTTTCACCTCTGGAAATTTCTAAAACTGCTGAAAAATTCTCAAACCTCCATTTTAAGGAACAATTAGAAGCTTATCTCGCACAGACCATCTCGGCGACAGAAGAGCAATTCCAGCAAAAACATACTAATCAAGAAAGGTAATCTTGATGACGAAAAAATCTACCAATAAAACCAATTCAAAATCCTTAGACTCCGTCACCTCTTCTCTTTCCAAAATCCAGAAAGTCATGCTTCTCTGTTTGCCTTTCTGTTTATTTTTTTCTTACCATCCCGTCATTCCGATTTTTTCTACATCTACCACTAATTTTGAATTATCCATTCCGCTACTCTGGCTCCTAATTTTTGCCATCCTCTCTCTCCCTGAAAATTTTCGCCTCTATATTTATTCCCTTAGAATCGTCATTACAACCAAATCTCTCGTGAATAAGACATCTGGTCCCTCCTCTCGTCATAAAACAGATAAACTCTATCCTCATTTTCTTCGTCTTTTTATATTAGCGTATCCATTCTTTGTCACTGTTAATAGTATTGGCTCGCCTAATTTTTTGCGCGCCATTCTTACCTCTGGCGTCATCTGGTGTATCTGCCTTTCCCTATTGACAATTCTTCAAAATATTTCACAATATAAAACTCAAATAGGGAAAAGTTTCAATATAAATCTTCTTATTGCCAGCGCTCTTGTTTCAGCTTTTTGCTGGCTTCAATCAATCTTGGACATCGCTGGCGTCCCTCGTGAAGCTACTTTTTTGTGTAAAGGCTGCATATCAACAGTCTTTGGGTTTCCTCATCCAAACGGTTTTGCTATCGAGCCGCAGTTTATGGCAAATCTCCTTCTTGCCCCAATTTTTCTCAGTCTTTTTTATCTCCTTGAGAGACCAAAAAAACACTCCAATAAACTAAATTCCGACCCCTATCCAGCTTCAAGACTTGGCCACTTTTTCCGTCTCAGTCTTCCTCTCTTTCTAGTCGCCACCCTCTATCTTACCCTTTCCCGTGGCGCTATTTTCTCGTTCTGGGTTAGCGTTTTTGTTTTATTTATCTATCAAATTGTCAAACTCATCAAACAAAAATCTTGCAGACGGGAGATTTTATTCCGCCAGCCACTCATCTTTTCTGCAGTAGTTTTTTTGCCACTCTTCTTTACGTTGTCGGCCCAGGGGTTATTCACCGAACTTGGTCCAACCAGTCATACTTTCTTTGATGGAGTTTCTACTTCCGTCAGCCAGCTTTCCCTAGGGCGTATTGACCTTGCTAAAGTGTTTCATAAAACCAATGAAAATAATAAATCTCATGAATCTCACGAGACCCACGAGGCCCACGAGGCCCACGAGGCCCACAAAACTCACGAATCCAATAAACTACATTTATCAGACTTGAATACCGACGCTGCCGCCTCAGTTCAAAAAGCCCCTCAGTTCACCAGCTATATTGAAGAATCAACCAATATTCGTCTAAATCTCAACCACCTCGCTCTCTCTTCCTGGCGAACTTCACTTAGGCGTATGCTCGCTGGTGTCGGTCTTGGTGCTGCTGGCCTAACACTGTACCAAGAATTTCCTGAACTTGGCAGCCCCAAAGAAATCATCCAAAACGAATACCTCGCCATCCTCTATGAACAAGGCATCTGTGGTGTTGTTATGATTATTTGTGCCGCTATTTTATTCGTTCTAACTTATAAATTACATAACAAGAACCATGAAAAAACATCAATTTATGGACGCGTTCTTGCTCTTTCTTTTGCTCTTACTCTCTGCTTTTTCTCTGGGCTCCCCAATGCTCTTCATATTTATCTTCTAACCCCGCTTCTCTTCCTTCTTTAAAATTCTTCTCTAGCTACTGAAAAATAATATTTTTCATCATTATCGACATTATTAGAATTAGGATCGACCACTATCTCTGATGCATCGCAGACATAGTAATATTTTTCACGATCATTTTTTAAGTGATAAAACTGTGCAATATTAATATTGAAGTCTTGTTGAAGTAAAGTTTTCTCCTGGTCGATATTAGTTTGTTCAATATTTCGACAGATTAAGTAAAAGTTACATTCTAATTAATCTTCAAATAAATAAATTTTACAATCTTCTGCATATCCCTTCATTGTTTTGAAAGACAATTCGCCACTAGACTTTAATTCAAATTTTTGTAGTAATAAATATAATACTTTTCTTGGCAGAAACTTTGGTCCAGGTATTTTTTTAATCAAATGCCAGTACCTTTTGAAAAGAAAGACTAAAGCATTTCGCTCTTCAAATAACGAGGGAAAATCTCTTTTTTCACACAATGCTAACCAGCTTTGGTTATTTAACTCTATCAAAATATTTTCTTCGAATTTATCTCCATCATTTTCAGACCAAATTTGTACATACTGAAATAAATCATAATTACATTTAGACAAATCTTCCTCTGATAAATCCCTTTGGTCAGTATTAATAATTTTTTGTGCTAGTTCTAATACTTCTTTTTGGATCAGTTCTTGAATTCTCTTTGTCAAAATATTAATGTCTTGATCTGCCGGACGAGGCACTCCCGAAACAAGTTCGCAGGATATTTGTCTCTTTTCAAATATTGCAAGCTCGAGTTCACTATGTGGTGGAATTTTGCTGATAAGGTTCATAATTTTATAATCTGAAAATTTACCTTTAATTTTTGCCATTACACAACGATCGCCATTACTAGCCCAATAAAGATAACCCTCATAATCACCAGATTCATCTGTTTTATCTAAATCGTTATGACTTGTTAACCACCTCTTTACCTTAAATGAGTAGGAAAAATCCTTATAATAATCTGCTTGCAAATACTTAGGCGGTTCTCCATTACCACATACCCATACGACATAATCTGATGCTTCCAGGATGTAAAAATCATCATTCTTTGCGCGGAAAAAATACCAAGTTGTATCTGGCTCAACTGCATGAAAACCTATGAAACTTACCTTATTATGTATCCGATAATGTTTAATAATTTTCATCAGTTCTTTTTGCTGAATTTCCATAACATTTCTCTATAAATCTTTATTTGCTTCTTTACATTATCTTAGCATAATAGAATTTCATATTTGAAATAAGTTAATTTATTTATTCTTTAAATGGTTTTATTTTTTGAATTCATTGAGCGTATTAAAACACTACGCGACATTTTTAAATGATATAATCATCCTAAAAGGAGAAATAATGTCAGTTGAACTTCGCCCATGGACTGATCAAGATTATGAGGAATTAGTCCACATCTGCAACCATATAGACCGCACTTATCTAAGCGATACTATTCCAAATCCATATCATCTTGAAGATGCAAAAGAATATATTGCACTAGCTAATCAGAGTGAAGGACAAACTGGAATTTATCGTGCTATTCTTAATGACGGAAAAATAGTTGGTAATATATCAGTTGTTAAGAAGAAAGATATTCGAAAAAAAGATTCTGAGCTAGGTTATTACCTAGGTAAAGAATTTTGTTCTCGAGGAATCATGACCGAAGCCGTTCGGCAAATTTTGTTACTTTCTTTTAAGCAGCTAGACATTATTCGTATTTCAGCATACACGTTTGCCGAGAATATTGCTTCTCAACGAGTTTTAGAGAAAAATGGTTTTATAAGAGAGGGTATCGCTAAAAATTCCTTCTTTAAAAATAATCAGATTCACGATGAATTTCTCTTTAGCATATTAAAAGAAGGAGTTAAATAATGTCAAAAAGAAGAATCGTTTTCCCAGAGTTTACCAATCCTTATATTCAAGAAGCTATCAAGATCGCTAAAGAAAAATTTTCCGATTTTGAAGCTGTCGGTGCCGATAACCTTGAACATGCCTGTGCCGCCGTTAAGGCTGGTGTCGCCGATGCTATGATTGCTGGTATCGATTACACTTCTCGAGAAGTCATTCTCGCTGCCCGCGATATTATTGGCGTTAAAAACCCTCGCCAGCTTGAAAAGCCAACTTTCTCCGCTAGCTTCATTTTTACCAAAGAAAATAAAGCCACCCCTCTCGGACAATCTGTTTTTATTCTTGGTGACGCTGCCGCTTGTAAACATCCGAGCTTCGACCAGCTTTATGATATTACTCTCCAAACTCACGAGACTGCCGCTAAATATTTTAAATACCTAAGCCATGAATCTACTGATTCGGCATTAAATAATTTTCTCACTCCCCGTATTGCTATGCTAAGCTTCTCTACTCTCGGTTCTGGTGGCAGAGATGAAACTATTTCGCTTACACAAGCTGTCGTGGAAAAGGTTAGGGAAACTCATCCTGAAATGCTAATTGACGGAGAAATGCAGCTTGATGCCGCGATCAATCCCCGTATCGGCGAGAAAAAGGCTCCAAACTCTCCTGTAGCTGGTCACGCCAATGTCTTAATTGTCCCAGACCTCAATTCTGGTAATATTCTCTATAAAGCCATGGAACAATTTGGTAATTTCACTGCTGCCGGCCCAATTCTTCAAGGTTTCAATGCCCCAGTCTCCGATCTTTCTCGCGGCAGTACCGTTCTTGATATTGTCTCGGTCATCGAAGCTGAGTTAGCTCTCATCAGCTAAAATCGTGTTATGATAAACCAATAGAAAGGAGATTATGAAGGGTAAGATTAAATATTTCGGCACAGACGGAATCCGCCAGAAAGCAGATGCCTTCACTCCTGGTTTTATCCAGGCTATCACTCTCGGCATTGTTCGTTATCTTGGTAATGCTCGTGAAACCGCTGACGGTATGGAGCGTCCAGTGAAGGTTCTGCTTGGTGGTGACACTAGGGAATCTACAGAGTGGATTCTCCGCTATTTTGAGGAAGCACTTGAGACCGTTGGTGTTGATCACGGCAATGTCGGGGTTCTTCCCACTCCTGCTATTAATTATGCATTCTATCAAATGGGCTACGATCTTGCTATTGACGTTACTGCCTCCCATAATCCTGCTTCCGATAATGGTATTAAAATCTTTGAACGAGGTGATTCCATTGGTGGTCTCGAGGCAGTTATGCCGGGCGGCATCGGTTTTAAAGGTACCGGCACAACCACAAGTGGTAAAGATCTTTCTTCCTTTGTTAAAAAATATCCATATGGCGTTAAATTAAGTCAAGCTGGCGTTCAGGCTATCGAGAATGCTCTTGAAAATGAAACTGGCTTCGATGTTGGTTCCGTTGAATATGCCGAAGATCTTCATCAGCAAGCTAAAGATATTTACCTAGATCATCTCAAAGAATATCTCTCAAGTTTTGGTCCATCCACACTTTCGCAGCGTGAAAAACCTGATTTTTCGGAATTAAAAATTGGTCTCGACTGTGCTGACGGCGCGACAAGTGTTGTGGTACGTGAGATTTTTGAATATTTTGGCGCCAAAGTTGAAGTTATTCATGACGACTCTAGCTA
>CAUQIL010000037.1:0-7090 GCA_963518195.1 uncultured Candidatus Saccharibacteria bacterium
ATTATTTATATAGCGTATATGGTTATTGTAGCATGAAATAAAAAATAGAGCGTTTTGTGCTCTATTTTTGTAAATGTGGGATTATATGCGAGAAATTTTATACGTTTGTTTAGCTAACAGTATTAGAGGTACGAATAGTTGAAGATTACTTATTTAGTAATTAGCTACCAATTTGTGACTCAAGATAGGCGTTGAGAAAGCCCTCGATCTTGCCATTAAGTACTGCATCGGCATCAGTCTCTTCATATTTGGTGCGAGTATCTTTTACTAATTTATAGGGTTGAAGTACATAATTGCGAATTTGTTGTCCCCATTTAGCGGATTCTCCTGCGCGCAGTTGATTAATTGATTCAGCTTGTTGTTCTTGTTGCATCATGATTAATTTGCCACGCAGGATTTCCATAGCTTTTTCACGATTCTGCAGCTGAGATCTTTCATTTTGAATAGCTACAACGGTGTTGGTGGGGAGATGAGTAATGCGGATAGCTGAGTTAGTGGTATTGACAGATTGACCTCCGTGACCGCCAGCATGATAGGTGTCAATACGAAGATCTTTCTCGTCTATTTTATAATCATCATCACTTTCTAGGATGGGTAGAATTTCAACTAAGGAAAAGGAGGTCTGGCGAAGATTATCGGCGTTGAATGGTGAGAGCCTAACTAGGCGATGTACGCCGTGTTCGGACTTTAGATTCCCATAAGGATGATTTCCGTAAATTTCATAAACGGCAGTTTTGATGCCTGCTTCTTCCCCAGCAGTGCGTTCAATAAGTTCAACATTGAAGTGGTTTTTTTCGAAATAACGTAGATACATACGCTCGAGCATGGATGCCCAGTCCATTGCTTCGGTTCCACCAACGCCAGCAGTGATGCGGAGAATGGCATTTTTCTCGTCTAAAGGATTAGTAAAACGAAGCGCCTTTTTTAGCTCAATTAATGTTTGTTCCATAGAAGAAAGTTGGTCGTTGATCTCATCTAGTAAGTCTACCTCCTTGAGGGCAATAATATCATAAAGGTCGGAAGCCTGAATCTTGAGGACCTGCCAGGGCTCAACTTCTGCCTTGAGTCGACTAAAATTAGTGTTTATTTTTTTGGCATGTTCAGGATTTTGCCAAATTTCTGGTTCAGAGATTTGAATTTCAAGATTTTTAAGATTTTCAATTTTTTGGTTAATCTGGAGTTTTTGCCAGGTGTTATCTAGGTCGATTTGCAGAGCGGCGAGACGTTTTTCGAGATCATTCATGTTGTAATTATAGCAAAGAAAAGAGCCTCTGGATAACCCTATAGTTTTTGACTTTTTTGATATGGTAAAATAGGAAGATTATTATTGTTTTTAAGTTACAAGGATGAAATGTCGAATTTAAGTGAACTAAGGGAGTTAAATAAAAATAACAAAAGAGAAAAAATCGTTATTAAAACCAGTGTGATTGGAATCATTACAAATGTTTTTTTGGCGGCGTTCAAGGCTGTCATTGGACTATTTTCTAATTCGATTGCTATTGTTCTCGACGCGGTGAATAATATCTCTGATGCTGGAAGTTCAGTAATTACGATTGTTGGTACAAAATTGGCTGGGAAGGCGCCAGATAAGAAACATCCTTTTGGCCATGGGAGAATTGAATACTTAAGCGCAATGATGATTGCGGTGATTATTCTGTATGCTGGTACGACGTCTCTGATCGAGTCAGTTAAACAAATTATTAAACCGGAGACTCCGGACTATAATCCGACCTCATTAATAATTATTGCGGTGGCCGTAGTGGTAAAAATTGTCTTAGGCGCATATGTGAAGAAGGTAGGAGAAAAAGTAAAATCAGATTCTTTAGTTAATTCTGGAGCCGATGCCACCCTCGATGCTGTAATTTCCTTCTCGACTCTTGTGGCGGCCGTGATATTTATGGTATTTAATTTGGCGCTTGAAGCATATCTTGGTGCAGTGATTGCCGTAATCATTATCAAATCAGGTATTGAAATGCTAAAGGGGACAATATCGCAACTATTGGGTGAACAAAATGACCTTGAGGTGGCGAAGGCTATCAAAAAAACCGTAATGGGTTTTAAGAATGTGCTGGGGGTTTACGATTTAATCTTAAATAACTATGGTCCAAATCGTTGGAATGGGTCTTTACATATTGAGGTGTCTGATACCTTGAGTGTGGTGGAGCTTGACCAGTTATTGCGCGAGATTTCGGTGAAAGTAGTAAAAGAACATAGGGTACTTTTGACGGCGATTGGCGTTTATTCCGTAAACACAAAAGACGAACATGTAATCAAGATGCAGCAAAAACTAAAGAAAGTTGCACTAAAACAGGAATATATCCGACAGGTGCATGGTTTTTATTTGCTTGAGGCAAAGAAGCAGATGCGTTTTGATCTTGTGGTGAGTTTTGATGCAGAGAATAGACTGGCTTCATTTAAAAAAGCTGTGGCTGAGATTCAAAAAGTATTCCCTGATTATCAATTGCAGGCAGTGATGGATGCGGATTTTACTGAGGAATAATAGATTTAGAAATTAATCTTAACTGTTAATGCACAGTGGTCGGAGACAGGTGCATCGATGACTTCAAAATCTTGATAGTTTATATTATCGCTAATTAAAATATGGTCACAAGGAACGTCTTTTGTGAAGCGAATATTGCGCAGAGTGGTGGGAATATGATGAATAGCTGTAAGGTCGCGAAGAAAATCTAGCTCACGCATTGCTTTTGCTTCAGGAATAACGTTTAGGTCGCCACAAAGAACAACGGGGTTTTTGTCTGAGTTAATCATGTCGGCGACGGAGCGCATGCATGAAATCGAAGTCTCGTCTCCAAGTGGATCCTTTAGCCAGTAGCCATGATAGTTAATTACGGTGAGGTTATTTTCTAAAATAACTTTTTGTGCGGTATAAAGATTATGTTTTACGGCTTGCTCGTATTGATCTAGGTTTGTAGCAAAACGGTACTCACCATGCAGAATTTTTTCTTCTGAGTGCTTAAACGGAATTTTACTAAGAATAGCATTGCCGCTTTCGTAGTGAATAGTGTTATTTAAAATTGAAATACCAAATTGACTACTACGAGTGTCATATTTGAAGTTGGCTTCTTCTTTGATTTTATCAACGGTATCCATAAAATACTCTAGGGCTTTGGTGTGATTACGGTCCCAGACGGCTTCTTGTAAACAAATGAGGTCGTAGTTCCCTTCTTTGATAAAATTAGTAAGGCCATCTTTAATGCGTCCGCCCCACACGTTGAGTTGTAGAATCTTGATATTGTCCATAAGCTTATTGTAGTATGAGAAATGTTTTTTTATAAGTAACTTTCTGATTTTACTGACTTTAATAAGGTAGTAGTGGAGGCAACTGGCCTCCAGTAAAAGTATGCGAAATGGCGAATTAAACACGGTTATCGCGGCTATGAACGCCACCACTAAAACTGACCGTTCAAAAGCCTATTAATCTTCGAACAATGCCCCTTTTTGATACTCCACCAGTAGAGAGCGAAATTCCATCCGTTAACCTTGATGACGACGAAGCACTATGGGAGAAATGGAGTTGGGAGTATTAAAAAGTGGTACTTTTTTGTTATAATTAAAACATGCGTGGAATAGATTCTCTCACTAATGTCGGACGTAAAACGGCAGATAGTTTACAAGGGGTGGATAATTCTCCTGTTGAGGATGGATGGAGCAAACTTGAAGAAATGCGTCAGAAGATGTTTTTACAAGATGAGCCTCACAAAGACTTAAAACAGATAGAAGCGGAGGTAGATAAACTTCTCGCCACTTTAGACCAAGCAATTGATGGCGCCTCGGAGCGGACATCCCTATCAGCTGAAGCCACTCAAAAAACTACTTGGGATGATGTTGCAGCTATGGCAGACAAGATGAAATCACAAGGTGACGGTTCAGCCGAGCAAGGCGAAAACTATCACGAAAGCAAGTTTATTGAAAAAATAAACGAGTGCCATAGCTACGGAGAAATAAAGCAAACTGTCGACAGGATAGTGGAAAAATTATCCTCCGAGAGTAAGGATGTGAAAGAACTAGGGGCTAGACTGGGGTTGTTCGGGAAATCCGCTTTTTCGGTTACGCATTATGGGGATTTTATCACTCCGAAAACCACTATAGGCGGAAGTTCACTCGGGGATGTAAGTTACCATATCTACGATAACGACTATTTGTATGATTTTGCAATGGGAATAAAAAGACAAAACTTACCCAATGATGCCAACCTACTCCAACAAATTATGCCTATGCTAGACTACTACTTTGGCTTTCCAAAGGATAATGTGGACCGAAGAAGTCAAGTGCTGGATGAGTGGATGGAACAGAATGCCGATGCGTTTTACGATGAGCATCCCGAGATGCGACAATCGGAATGGTTCGACAGTGGTGAAGAGCAGATGTCTGTGTCAAGGGAGACGCCTATAAGTGCTTTTAAAAAACAAGGCGTAGCCCAGTGCTCGGAAAGAGCAGTTATGGCACAAAACCTTTTGAAGATGTGTGGTTACGATTCGCAGGTTGTTTTTGGCTCGTGTAAATCCAGAGGAGTTGCTGAAGAACATGCATATAATCTTGTAAGCATAGATGGTAAAAATTCCTTACTAGATTTTAGTAATACAGTCTATGACTACAAGGATGGAAAGATGGTTGGGAGGCGTCCATATTCTGTTGCCTTGAGTGATGAAGATAAGAGGGGATTTCTGTCTGGTGACAAAGTGATCGAAGCGACCGACTTTCATTTTGAAAATGGTAAGCGAGTCAATGAGAATAGGATGAGACGCTATGGTGTCGGCGACACCGAAGTATAGAAAGCAAACATAGTCTTGGTTACACAATGTATAAGAGTACGCTAAACTTACAGATGACAAACGCACTATCATCCTTGATGCCGAAAATTCCATATTGTTAAAAAGGTTTTTCGACGTTATGCTACTGGACTTACTCCATCCAGTCGCTTTCTGCGGAAACTAACAAGGGGTTTGGTACGGGGTTACTACACAGAAGGATTATGATGTAAATAATGTGAGGTATGTTGCCGATTTCTTTAAGGTTGCGAAAGTGAATGAAAAACGCCAAATCCTTGGTTTGTTACTCTCGAACCTCGAATTTGACGGTAAAAATGCCAATTATACTTATAAAGAGCCTCAGGGGAGACTCTTTTTGTATGGTAATCATTTTGTATGGCTGGACCTGCAGGATTCGAACCTGCGAATGACGGGACCAAAACACGTTGCCTTACCCCTTGGCGAAGGTCCAATAGCGTGGAATTATTTTACCACAAGAGTTGGGTGTTGGGAAAGATAAGTTTTATCGTTCATAGATATTAAATTCACAGTTTTTCAAATGTAGATTTATGGAGCTATCGTAAAGGGCGGAATAGAAGAGGCCTTGCTCGGTACCACCACGCAGAACGTAGTCAACAATGCGTAGAATGCCGGCATGCGAGGCAATTAGAATATTAGCATCATTGCCGTAATTTTCTAGAGCATCTGTTTGGATTTGCTTGAGGATGCGATCAATACGATGGAACATGTGTGGTACAGACTCCATTTTGAAACGGTCGGCATTAAAGCCATCTTTCCAGCTAATTTCATGAATTCTGGAGCCTTCTTTGCCCTCAAAGACGCCAAGTCCGCGCTCAATGAGATCCTCTGCATAACGAATGTAACAATCTTTATTTAAATCATTATGTTGACGATAAAAATGGTTGAGTTCGATCGCATCTTCGAGGCTTAATTCATCAAAGATAGCTTTATCAGGAACGACACGTCCGAGGATGATCTGACAAGTTTTAGCTGCACGTTGCAGTGGTGAGGAATAAGCTATATTGAAGCGCACATCTTTTAATTGATCGCGAGCTCTTAGGGCTTGAAATTGTCCTAAAGTATTTAATGGCGTGTCGGACCAGCCTTGATTTAAGCCAAGAGTATTCCAGTCAGTTTGTCCATGTCGTACTGTGTAAAATTTCATTTGCCCACCACTTTATTTTTTATTTATTTAACATTGTGCCAATACCCCAAAGAAGGGTGAGAAGTGCGCCGGTTGCGCAAAGAATAATGCCGAGACCGCCCCAGAAATAAGCATCTTGTTTACCAGAATCTTTAGGTGATTTAGCGGCGACTTTTTTGGTACTGGTGGCAGTTTTTTTGACTACCTTGTGGTTGGTTTTGGTGTTGATTGATTTTTTTGTTGTAGTTGTCTTTGGCATGGTTTTTTATTCTGTTAATGCTTTTTTCTATTCTAACGCTTTCAAGTAAAAAAGTAAATGGTATAAGAGTCTAGGCTAAAAATGAAGAGAGGACAATGTTTACTGTTAGTTATTCAAGATCACGCTGTCTTTGGCGACCAGTACGTCTTAGTTGTTCGAGTTGTTTACGTCGTTCGATCATGGCCAGGATCTGGTCCGCCTTTTGGTGGCTCTTTGCAAGTTGTTCGTTGTGGGCCATTGTTTGTTCGGAAGTGTTCTCTGATTGGTAGGTGGTGTAGAAATTGCGGAAATATTCTTGATTGGCCGATTCTGCGAGATAATTGAAATTACTCTCGGGGACCATGAATGGAAGATTGGCGTAAACTGGTTGCCAATATGTAACAGGGCCATCCTTCTGATTTGGATTTTGTGGGACTGGAATCGGTGGAGTAATCATGCGATGATGGTAGGCAGAACGTAGTTCTTCAACACTACCAACACATTCAAAAGGCTTCATTTCTCCGCCGACACCAAGAAGGCCCTTAAAGATTTGAGTAAGATTTTGATCCAAGAAAAGATCTTTATCACCAAAAAGCGATTGGAGGAATTGAGGCGGAATAAATGGGCAGAAAAGTAAATATGAGTTGGCACATTTAGCACAGTGTCCACACCATTTGAGTGTGTTATTTTGCTTATTTTGCTTATAATTTGCCTCGTTGCAAGAACTAAAACTGTAGCCATATTTTTGCCAACATTTTTGAACAAAGAGGTCGGCAATACGTAGTTCGCTGAGATGGCGGATAGGTGAGCCTAGGTGAAGATCTGGGGAGAGGTAGCGTTTGATATATTCGGTCATCAGTTGTTCGGCCTGCCAGGTCTTTGACCATTGATGGTTGACTGGTAAGTCTCCAATCATTG
>CAUQIL010000038.1:0-7061 GCA_963518195.1 uncultured Candidatus Saccharibacteria bacterium
GTGGTACTTTTTGTGGTTTCAGCTGGAACAATCTATTCAGTATTTATATTAAAACCAGAATATAAGTCACAGGCAACAGTGATTCTTAGTTCTGATAAGTCCAAGAACACTGTACAGAGTGAAATCAATGCAAACAAGAACTTGATTGATACTTATACGGAAGTTGTAAAGTCACATCGCGTGCTCGATCGCGTGAAGAGCGAGATGCAGATTGAGGACACCTATGAGCAATTAGTGAAGAAAGTAACTGTTGCATCTTTGAAGGATACGGAAATTATTAGTATTTCGGTGGTGGACCTAAATAAAAACCACAGTTATTCCCTAGCGAACAAAATAGCCGATACTTTTACGGACGAAATTGGCCAGATTTATAATGATAAAAGCGTAAATGTACTTGACCGTGCAGTTGAACCACAGAAACCATATAATGTGGACATTGTTAAGCAAGAGGCTATTTATGCAGCAGCCGGTATTGTGCTGGCAACTGCTGTCATTTTCTTAATGTTCTACTTTGACCGCACTATTAAGACTACTGAGCAAATTGAACAACTCTTCAAACTTCCTATTTACGGTAAAGTTCGTAAACTTGAGACCGAAAAACAGAAACAACAACGCAAGAAGCGCGCCGAGAAGGCTGCAAAATTGGAAGCCAAGCAGGCTGCAAAATTAGAGAAAGAACAGCAAAAAGAGGCTAAAAAGGCCGAAAAGCTTGCTGCTAAACTTGAGAAGCAAGAAAAAACCAGTAATGAAGAACTTGGTGTTGACTATCAGGATGGCGAGGAGGCAAGTACTGAAGAAACTCAGTCAGCACAGAAGTCTGAGGCAGAAGTAAAGCCAGTGGTGGAAATTAAGGCAGTTGGCCGCAAGATTATTGCTGAAGAAAAAGCTCTGCAAGAAAAGCTAGCCGCAGAGGTGGATGAAGACGAAGCTGAGGTCGAAGAATTCAATGAGGAGATGCTAGATGAAGATTCTGAGTTGGTACTGAGAGACAATCCAAAGTCTAAGGTCAGTGAAGATTTTCGTACCATTCGTACTAGTTTATACTTCTCCCTAAACAAGAAGGGCTCAAACGCAGTTTTGATTTCCAGTTCCACACCAAACGAAGGTAAGAGCTTTATTGCTTCAAACCTAGCCGTGGCCTTTGCGAAGACCAAGAAAAAAGTGCTACTTATCGACTGTGATATGCGCCTTGGTCGCCAGCATGAGATTTTTGGCTTATCCAACAAAGAAGGTTTATCAAATCTTTTAGCTGAAAGTAAGTCAGGAGAGTACCGTAAATATTTACAAAAGACAACTGTTAAAAATCTTTCAATTATTACACGCGGTGTAGTGCCACCAAACCCAAGCGAATTACTCGATTCTTCAATTATGGAAGAATTACTTGAGAAGGTGAAGCAGAAGTTTGACTATGTGATTCTTGATGGTACGCCAATTGATGGTCTTTCCGACTCATTAATCTTAGCCAAGAAAACTGATCGTTTAGTACTTGTAAGCGCTGCCAATATGACCACAATTGAAGACCTCCAGAATTCAAAGAAGGCACTTGAATCAATTGAGGTTAAAATCTCTGGTGTAGTCCTAAACCGCACCATTGATGAACGTCGTGGCGATAAATATAATAAATATTATAATTAGGCCACTCTATGATTGATTTACACTTACATATTCTACCCGGAATTGACGATGGGAGCGAATCCATCGAGGAGAGTGTAAAAATGGCCAGAAAGCTAGCGGGACTGGGATTTAATGGCGTGTTTTGTACTTCACACTACATCGCCGACAGTCCACAAGCAGCTGATAATCAGACTAAAAATCGACTACGTGAGAAGCTTCAGACTGAGCTTGATAAGGCCGGCATTAAGCTAAAGTTGATGCCTGGCAATGAAATATATATTGATCCAAAAATGGTGGACTACTTAGCCAAGGGTAAAGCTTCTTGTCTAGGAGGTGAGCTAAATAGCAGGAAGAAACACCAGCATGTACTATTTGAGCTGCCTTTCTATGCGGAAGTTTCTTATCTTCGTGATATCATATTTGAGTTAAAAGCTAAAGGCCTTGTACCGGTGCTTGCACACCCTGAACGCTATTTATTTATCCAAAAGAAGAAGGAAGTGATCTTTGAGATTGTAAAATTAGGGGTCAAATTGCAATCAAATTATGGAAGCATTGTTGGTCAGTACGGCGGTAAGGCTAAAAAGATTATGAAGTTTCTATTAAAAAACCGCCTGGTGAGTTATCTTGGTACGGATATTCACCGCGCAGAAGGCTCGTTGTTTCTTAAATTTGAGAAGGCTGAGAAAAAAATAATTAAGATAATTGGTGAATCTGAGTATCGCAAGATTATTGCGAATGGCGACGAGCTTGCAAAACCCTTCTTAAATAATTAGAGAAGGCCAAGAATGCACAGCCAAAAGAGGCGCCAAGAGTATCCACTAAGACATCGATAAATTGACCGCTGCGCCCTGGAACAAAGAGTTGATGAATCTCATCAGTGCAGGCATATAGAAAACTAGAAAGAATGGCCAGAATAAAAAGTTGTAGGCCATTTTTTTGTGGAAGGATTTGGCGATAGAAAAAGTAGAAGAGAACACCAAGGATGGCATATTCGGTGAAATGAGCAGTTTTACGAACGATGAAGGTAAGGACACTGGCATCAGGTCCTGAGGTGTGAGATGAAAGGCTTGGAAAAACCTGACGAAGGACCTGGATGATTTGACCACTCTGGGCATTGGAAGAATCTGAACCAAAGGATGACATGGTAAAGATGAAAAGCATCTGAAAAATTAGAAGCAGCGAAATGAGGAGCCTGGCGTGGTGCTTAAGAAAATCTTTCATGGACTATTTGAGATATTCTTGCAGTTTAGCTTTGGCGCGGTCGACGGACTCTGGGTAAGGATGCCAGACAAAGTGTTTTGGCTCTTGATAAGTAAAAGTGGAGGTGATGTCAGCCTTACCATCCACATCAATGAGTTCAGTTTGCCATTTTGCGGGGTTAGTGAGTTGTTTTTGAACGAGATACTTCAAATCATCACTAGTAAAATTGGTCTGAATATTTTTAGCAATCGAGGCAAAAATCTGGTCGACTTTACCTAGAATATTGGAGTCCTGCTGGACTTTCCCGATGAGAGCGGAGAGAATTTTTTCTTGATTACGACCACGTTCGCGATCGCCACCAGCCCAACTAATCGAGACACGTTCCCTGGCAATATCGAGCGCCTCTGCCCCATTCAAATGATAGGTACCAGGTTGATAGCTGCGACGACCATGATAAGTATTAACAGCGTAAGGTAGGGTAATATCGACGCCGCCAAGCTGATCAATGATAGAGGAAGTGGCATCAAAGTTAATGCGAGCATAATAATTAATTTTGATATTATAGAATTTTTCAAGAGTATGAATAGATTCGTTGACACCATAAAGGCCAGCGTGGGTGAGTTTATCATTTTGCCCATTCATAGCAAGAGGCACGTAGAAATCACGAGGAGTATTTAGAACTAGGATTTGATGCCTGGCGGGATTGAAGACCATAATCAGGTTCACATCTGAACGAGCAGCATACGGCAAGGTGTGATCACGATTATCGATGCCGCTAATATAGACCGTAAACGGAGCATCGAGAGAAGTGTTTTTGGTAGTCTCGATGGTTTTTGGCGTAACTTTCAGAGTCACTTCCTGTAAGACGTGTAGCTGATTCCAGATTTCCTGGTTATTATCTTTGAGAGACTCGAGATTACCATTTGAAAGAAAGATGGTTCGGACAGAGGAAGCTTCTTTGGTATTGTTTTGATTTATGAGGGCAGAGGTGAGTGAGAGTGTGTCGGAAAAGCCAAGATAGTCGGACTGCGTGAGAGATTTGACTAGAAGACCCTCGCGCGAGGTGGCGTCAGCTTTAAGATACTGCTCAACAGTTTCCTTATATGGATCACCGTTTAAAATACCGATGCGAATAATCTCACCTTGGCCAGTTTTCGCTAACGAAGAGGAGGCAAGGGTGATGAGACTGTATTTTTCTTCATAGGTCTCGTTTTTACCAATCTGGGAAAAATAGTCATTATATTTATAGAACACAAAGGAGAGAGCGATATTAATCAATGTATTTAAAACAAGCAGAATCACAAGAAGAATAATCTTGCGACTGATCACGATCAAGAGGGCGATGAGGAGAAGATAAAAAATAGCAACAAAACCAAATAGGCGAACTGGCAAGATTTGGGCTTGATACAGAAAATAGAGCATAACAAGACTGGAAAGTGCAGCAAGTAGTTGAAAAAAGGACAGGATGGGTCTTGATTTTTGGAGATTTTTTTCTTGTTTCATAGATTAATTATACATCTTTTAGGGACTTAAAGCAGTTTTAAAGAACATCTTTGTAAACTATAAGCATCATAAACGAAAGGAATAAGATGAAAAGTTATGATGTTAACCAATACGCGGAAGATGAAAATTTAATTAAGAAAACTTTAAAGAAGGAGAAAAGTATGAAAAATAAGAGCCAAAACACGAAAAAATCTAAGAAGTCTAAACAGATGGATTTGTCGGTGAATGAGGCTCTTATTTTGCAGCAGGTTTACGAAGACGGGGTGGACGACGTGGATAATATCGTAGACCAGGCAGGTATGCCGAAGAAAGTGACGATGAATGTTCTGACGGAGCTGAAATCAAAGGGGCTTCTTACGGTGATCCAACAGACCTATGGTAAAATTCTAGTAAGCGTAACTAGCCAAGGAAAGAAACTGGTGAATGCGATGTGGCCAGAAGCTGTGACGTTTGCATATTAAACATATATTGCAACAGGAGCAAAATTGCCAAAATCTGAGCGCGAGTTGCGGACTTTGAGATGGATAGAAATTATTTATGAAGATTTTAATTATTGAAGATGACAAAGAAATTAATGAGGCGCTGAAAGAGGGGTTGGAAGACGAGTCTTATGCAGTAGATTCCTGCTTGGATGGTGAGGATGGCTATCATACGGCGATGGCGGAAGAATATGATTTGATCATTCTTGATGTAATGCTTCCCTCAATGAACGGATTTGAGGTCTGCCAGAAGCTTCGAGCCGAGAAAAACACGACACCGATTCTAATGCTGACGGCAAGAGGACAATCACAAGATGTGGTGAAGGGGCTCGATTATGGGGCAGACGACTATCTGGCGAAACCGTTTAATTTTGAAGTTCTGCTTGCTCATATGCGAGCACTACTGAGGCGCCCAATTCAGAAGCTAGATGAGGTACTGCGGGTAGAAGATCTTGTGCTTAATCCAAGTTCAAAAACTGTCTCGCGGGCTGGAGACGAAATTAAGCTGACCACTAAAGAGTACGCGGTGCTGGAATATTTAATGCGAAATGAAGGCAAGGTTTTATCGAAAGAGAAAATCATTTCGAACGTCTGGGATTTTGATGCAGACGTGTTGCCGAATAATGTGGAATTATTTATTATGTTTTTGCGAAAGAAGATTGATAAACCTTATAAGCAAAAATTAATCCAGACCGTGCCTGGATTTGGCTATAAAATTGTGGGTGGGAAAACGAAATAAGCTGTTTTGACTTCTTATATTCACGGAGCATGAGCTGAGTAAATTTGAAAATAAGTTAGAATAGAAGTAATGAAAAAATCTGAAGTAAATCGTTTGACTTTGAGCTACCTTGCAGTGATCATGACGCTGTCCTTGATTTTTACGGGAATTATTTATCTGCTTTCGACAGCGAGCTTGAATAGACCACTCCTACCAAGCGAAGAAGAGAATTCGAGTGTCAGCATGGAGGCGCCAGAATTTGAGGAACATTCTTTTGAGAGGACTTTTCGCAAGCGATTAGAGAGAAGAGACAATACGACACGGATGACGATTATTTATTCCCTGATGGGATTTAACCTTGGGATTTTTGTGATTGGAATTTTTGTGAGCCGAAGTTTGGCAAAATTAACCTTGGCGCCAATTGAGAGAGCAATGATGAAGCAGACACAATTTATTTTTGATGCGAGTCATGAATTGAAGACGCCGCTAACTGCAATGCTGGTGCGAAATGAGGTGGCACTGAGGAAGAAGAGTTTGCCCGAGGAGAAGGCGCGCGAGGTGATCGAGAAGAATATTGAAGAGATTTTGAAAATGAAGGAGCTGACAACCTCGATGCTGGACGTGGCGCGGGAGAATGGCGAGCCCGAGAAGTCGACCGAGATTAGCGTGCCTGAGTTTTTTGCTGATTTGCAAGAGAAATTGGCACCAGTAGCGAGGACGCGTGGGGTGAAGATTGAGACGGAGATGAATCTTGGAAAGAATTTGCGAGCGAGTGCGGCGAAGAATACGCTGGAGCAGATTTTGACGATTTTTGCAGATAATGCGATGAAGTATTCAGGGGAAAAGATTATTTATTTGCGGGCGGGGCGACGCGGAAAGAATGTGGCGTTCAGCGTGAAAGATAACGGAGTGGGGGTGAAAAAAGAGGATCAGAAGCGGATTTTTGAGAGGTTTTATCAGGTGGATGCGGCGAGGACCAGAACGGAGGACAAGACAAGTCATGGACTGGGGCTGGCGATTGCGAAGAATTTGGCGGAGCGGCAGGGGTATAAAATTGTGCTTCGAAGTAGTGAAGGGCGCGGGGCGGAGTTTGAGGTGGTGGTGTAAGAGGATAATAGTTCAGTTGATTTTATTTGCAAATTACAAGTATAATACTAATAGAGAGCGAGAGAATTAAATTAATTAATTATAAAGTGGAGGAGTTAAATGTCGGCTGAACTTAGTATTTTTGATGACATCAGACATGATGATACAAATCGTGAGTTTTGGAGTGCAAGAGAGTTGCAAAAGATTCTGGGATATGCTAGTTGGGAAAATTTCCAAAACACCATTAAGAGAGCTAAAAAATCCTTTGAAATAAGCAAAATATCTGGATACTATAACATAAATGACCATTTTCGTAAAGTCATGAAAAAGGTCATTATTGGCAGTAGTGCAAAGAGGAGGCAAGAAGATTTTGAACTATCAAAATATGCCTGTTATCTTATTGCCCAAAATGGCGATCCAGATAAACCAGAAATCGCACAAGCACAAGCGTATTTTAATAT
>CAUQIL010000039.1:0-7025 GCA_963518195.1 uncultured Candidatus Saccharibacteria bacterium
GTACTAGTGGATCCTGTTCGTCTTGGGGAACTTGACGAGAAGGGCCGGCAGGACGAATACGACCGAAGAGTTTACGATTTGGAGAGGCGACAACCTGGATACGGGAAGCGGGGAGAACCTTGGTATCACCGGCAGAGCGAAGGGCGGGTTTTGCCTGAGTATCAGAGACAGAGATAGTAGTTTTTGCCTGCATATCAACCGAGCGGGCTTGAATACGAGTAGCGGAGTTAGTAACTTTATTGAATGGAGAAGTCTGGACGGGTGCGACGGAAATACGGCGGGAAACATTGATTTTCGAAGCCTCCTGTTGGCGTTGCATCTCTTGCATGGCGCGCATCTTGCGATCCTGCTCTTCAATTTGGCGACGACGCGCCTCTTGTTCCATAGCTCTGCGACGAGCGGCCATTTTTTCTAAGGCTTCACGTTGGGCGAGACGCTGTGACTCAATAGCTCGCTGACGTTCGGCCTCAAGAGCACGAGTTCTCTGTTCCTCAGCGGCCTGATACTCGGAAAGCTCCTGCCTGGCAGCCTCAATACGACGTTGATTGAGATTTTTTAGGCGATTTTGCTCTTCAATTTGTTGCCTAATTGCCTCTCGGCGCTGCATTTCTTGCTTTGCAATGCGATGACGTTCAAGATCGCGATCAGTTGGTATAGAAGCAGCGGTGCGTCGTGCTGTCTGGGCTGGAGCAAAATCCATGAGCCTATATGAGGCTGGAGATTGAGCCATTCTTGTCCTGGCTGAGCTTGGCTGTGAGATTCTAATTGATGTCCTTGATTCGTCTTGCATAAGCTTTAATCTATATTCTTATATATTATACTCGATTTTTAATATTTTTCACAAATAGCTTAAGTTTATTCGTGTACACGCTTGGCGGTTTCAATGATTTCATTAAAATTATCAGAAATGAGACTGGATTCTCCAACGAGTACACCATTAATACCGGGGATGGTTAAATAGGCACCAGCATTATTTGGATTGACGCTGCCACCATAGAGAAGCGGGATTTCTTCAGCAGTTTCCTGTCCATAAATATCAATCAGCTGTTCTTTAATCAACTGGATAGAGGCGGCAATTTCATCGGGAGTGGCAGGACGAGCTTGTTTAGAAGTGGAGATAGCCCAGACTGGCTCGTAGGCGATGAGGCATTTTTTGACATCTTCAGTATCAATTTCAGAGAGGCCACCAAGAAGTTCATCTCGTAGGACATCGATGGTTTCACCAAAGTTGCGTTGATTTTCGGTTTCGCCAATACAAAGTATGGGGGTGATACCACTGCGAATGGCGGCGGCAACTTTTTGACTGATATCTTTATTGGTTTCGCCAAAGATAAAGCGACGCTCGGAATGGCCGATTAAAGCATAAGAAACAACACCGCGAAGTTGGGCGATAGAAATTTCACCGGTGTAGGCGCCAAAGTCTTTTTGATAAAAGTTCTGGGCGGCCAACTTGATTTTTGATTTATTGCGTTCAAGTTGGAGAGACAAGGAGGGGAGAGAAATGGCGCTCGGAGCGATGATGATTTCGAGACCACGCGAAGGTTTAATCTTTTTAAGTAGTCGTTGCAGGTAAATTGAAGAATCACCGACCGTTAAGTTCATTTTCCAGTTGCCCATCACGTATGTTTTCATGTCTCTATTATAGCATTTTTAGATTTACTTTTGAGTTTTTGTCGGTTATGATGAGCTTAAGACTAGATAAAGGAGTGAAATGAAGAAGGTTCTCGCATTTGATATTGATCAAACTTTAAATATTGCAAAAACACCGATTCCGGAAGAGATTGCGATTCTTTTGACTGAATGCCTAAATTACTTTGAAATCTGCCCAATTTCAGGACAGAAGTTTGACCAATTTTTAATTCAGATCGTGGACAGATTAGTTGAGGTAGCGGAAGCAACGCCAGCTCAACTAAAGCATTTACATTTATTTGTGGCACAAGGGACGCAATATTACAGATATATACCGATGGCAAACGGAAATGATGGGGAAAAATATGACCCTAAGAACTGGGAGCTGGTCTACAATTATCCGTTAACCAAAGAAGAGACTGAACTAATAACTAAGGCCATCGAACAGGCAGCCACTGAACTTGGTTTCTGGGAGGCTGATAAGTTGCAACCTGGAGACGAGATCATCGAGAACCGTCTGTCGCAAGTGACTTTTTCGGCATTAGGTCAAAAGGCTGGGACCGAGGAGAAGTATGCCTGGGATCCAGATTGCAAGAAACGTGAGAAAATAGTGGCAAGAGCGAAGGAGCTGGCACCAGAGTTTATGTTTGAGATCGGCGGAACCACCAGTATTAATGCAGTAAAACCTGGGATGAATAAAGCTTTTGGAATGATGCATTTGATGGAAGAATTAGACGTGGAGCGCGAAGACATTTTGTATTTTGGCGACATGACACAGCCTGGCGGGAATGACTTCCCAGTACTTGAAATGGGGATTGAAACGATTACGGTACGCAATCATGAAGATACTGGATATGCACTACGGGGGATCCTTGGCGTTTTATAAAACTAAGTTATGAGGGTTATGGTATAATTAGCTTATGTTAATCGAAGGTTCTAAACTCTTAAAATATCCCATCTTAAGCCTGCACACCGCTTCTAGAATTGCGGAAGTAAAGAGCTTGGTGATTGATCCTAATTTTCTAAAGGTAGTAGCCTTTGAAATCAGCGCAGCGTCATCTAGGCAAAGCTTATTTTTGGAAGCTTCTAGTATTCGGGAGTTCTCTAAAATGGGTATGATTGTAGATTCAGATGAAGAGTTTGTTGAAAAAGATGATGTAATAAAGCTAAAAGAGACGATTGATCTTGGCTTTAGTTTGGATAATATGAAAGTAGTTAGCAAAAAGAAAGCTATGCTGGGTCGAATTGAGGACTTCATCATAAATACTGAGGATTTTCAAATTATGCAACTGATCGTGAAGAGACCAATCTATAAGGCCTTGATTGATCCAGAACTAGTGATTGGCCGCTCGGATATACATGAAATTAATGACAGTGAGATCATCGTTAAAAGTGAAGAAGGCACGATTATGAAAAAATCAGGTACGCTAGATTTTGTGCCAAATTTTGTGAATCCATTTAAAGATGGAAAATATATTGCGCGAGGCAACGAAAATTCTGTTCGAGAATAGGTGTTGTAACGAATAGATGCGGTAGTGTTTAAATGCCGTAGCGTTTAGGTAGTCTTTGATTTTAGAAATATTCTTCTTCGGCACTAAGAAATTGGTCGAGCTTGGCTTTGATGAGATCATATGAAAAGCCCTGTCGTGCAAGATAGGCGATGATTTTTTGGCGGTCTGAAGTTTTTCTCAGTTGTTTTTTGATCATTTTTTCGATTTCGACTTCTTCTTCTCTGAAAAGATTGCCAGTATCCTGATCAAACATAGCTTGCTCGATAATATCGTTGTCTATCCCCTTGATTTTTAGTTCCTGAATGAGGCGCTTTGTGCTAATTCCCTTATTTTGGTGGCGATTCTCGATAAAGTACCGAGTAAAATCCTGGTCGTTGATGTAATTTTGTGACTCAAGGCGAGAAACCACTTCCTGGATCATTTCAGAGGTGATCCGATCCGCTGGCTTTGTTGGGAGATTACTTTTTTGTACACCACGATATTCATAGGTATTATTTTCTGTAAAGTCTATCTCACGAATTTTTTGATTCTGATCTTTGGTGTGCTGGCGAATTTCCTTAACTCTTACAGCATACTCAGGATCATTCTGGATTTTCAGCTGATGCTCTTCAAAACGTTTCCAAGAGATATCTCGGCGTAAGCGTTTACGCTCGAGATAATCGATAATTTCCTTCTTAGAGTGAGGACGTGAAAAACAATACTCCAGGGTTTGCTGATAGAGCTTACCGAGGCCGGATAGATTACGTAGTCTTTCGACTTCAGGGTCGGTCAAGATTTGTCCCTGATGTAATTTTGAGTCGGCAAGCTCCGTAAGGGTTAGTGAAAAACTAAATTTCCCGTCAAGAAAAACATTGATACGATGAGGGCCGCGAACGGCACCACGCAGACTTGTAACAGTAGGCATTTACTTCCAAGATTCGTTTAGGTTATTTCTGACTTTCTTCGGCTTTGACACTCGCTCAGATTATTTCTGGCTCTCTTCGGCTTTGGCACGGACTTTTTCTTCGATTTCGGCAAAAAGCTCAGGGTTTTCTTTAAAGAGACGTTTGACAGCTTCACGACCTTGGCCGATTGTTTCGCCATTATACTTCAAGAAGGCACCAGCCTTATCAAGAACACCATACTGAACAGCTAGATCGAGAACGTCACCAGTTTTGGAAATACCTTCATTGTACATAATATCAAATTCAGCAGTGCGGAATGGTGCGGCAATTTTATTTTTTACCACCTTAATCTTGGTGCGGTTACCAATGATATCTTCCCCGTTTTTAATCTGGCCAATGCGACGAATATCGACACGGACGGAGGCATAGAACTTAAGGGCGTTACCACCAGTAGTGGTTTCAGGATTACCAAACATTACACCGAGCTTCATACGGATCTGATTAATGAAGATGACTGTAGCCTTTGATTTTGAGATAATGGCGGTAAGTTTTCGCATAGCCTGTGACATGAGACGAGCCTGCAAACCCATCTGCGCATCACCCATATCACCATCGATTTCAGCTTTTGGAGTAAGGGCGGCTACAGAGTCGACCACGATGAGATCAACTGCATTAGAGCGGACAAGAGTCTCACAGATTTCAAGGGCCTGCTCACCATTATCTGGCTGGGAGATCAGGAGATTGTCAATTTGAACACCGATCTTTTCAGCGTATGAAGGATCCAGAGCGTGCTCAGCATCGATGAAGGCAGCTTGACCCCCATTCTTTTGAACCTCAGCAATCGCATGCAGAGCAAGCGTGGTTTTACCAGAAGATTCAGGGCCGTAAATTTCAATGATACGACCTTTAGGATAACCACCACCAAGGGCGAGATCCAATGAAAGTGATCCAGACTTGATAAGCTCGATATTAACGTTATGATTTTCGCCGAGCTTCATGATGGAGCCGTCGCCGAATTGTTTTGTAATCTGTGCAATGGCTAGTTTTAAGGCTTCGGATTTGCCGTCTTGTACAGAATTGTCTTTGGTTTCTTTGGTTTCTTTTGGTTCTTTGGCCATAGTTTGTCCTTTATTTAGAATTAATTAATTGACCAGCAACATAATTGCGATCGTTCTCTCTACAGAAGAATAGATAACCTTTACCTCGCTCTCTTATCTCCAGTATAACCGAAGTCGTGGTTTTTTCAAGATGAGTCTTGCGAGATATTTTGTAAAGTGTTGATAGATATTAAGAGTGTAGATAGATATTAAGAGTGTAGATAGATATTAAGAATGTAGATAGATATTATCGAGTCAATATACTACTTAACGAAGGCAAATTTGTTTTTACCACGTTTTAAGACAGACAATGTATTGATTTCGTAGCTTAGGTCAGTTACTTTTTGGCCATTAACAGAGATTGCATTGCCAGAGATTAACTGCTTAGCTTCAGAGCGCGAGAAACAAAGTCCAGTTTCCATGAGTGCATCAAGAAGGAGGATTGAGCCTGATTTTTCTGCAAGTTTGATGGTCGGAAGAAGGAGAGAAACAGATTCAACTTCAGCCTCAGAGAGAGTTTCTAGACGACGGTCGCCGAAGAGGAGCTCCGTAAGAAGCATGGCAGAGTTCGCGGAATTCTTGCCGTGAACAACTTCGGTGACATTTTTGGCAAGAGCCTTTTGTGCAAGACGCTGCTCAGGATGAGCTTTGTGATCGGCGAGAATTTGATCGATGGTCGCTTTATCAAGTACAGTGTAGATCTTGATGAGATATTCAACAGCCTCATCAGCCTGATTGAGCCAAAATTGATAAAAATCAAAGACAGAGGTAAAATTACCAGAACCGTTATCGGATCCGGCAAGCCAGACAGCATTACCTTCGGATTTACCAAATTTGCGACCAGTGACGGGATCGATAATAAGTGGAGTAGACCAGACGTCAGCACGTCCACCTTCGAGACGCTTGATGAGATGGACGCCAGTGGAGGCATTACCGAACTGGTCGGCACCACAAAGCTGAAGATCGATACCATGAGTACGAAAGAGATGAAGAAAATCATAACCTTGGATAAGTGTGTAAGAAAATTCAGCATAAGAAATACCAGAACCACCTTCACCAATACGGTTCTGGATAAATTTACGGTCAAGAAGCTGGGTCATAGAGAAGCTCTTGCCAACAGAACGAAGAAAATCCAAGAAGTTTATACCTTTAAACCAATCTAGATTATCAACCATGGTAAGCTCGTAGTGATCATTGGTAGGATCACCGTCGCCGAGAGTGTTGGCCGCGCCATCAGGACTAATGACAGACTCCATCTGCTTCTTGATGCAGTTTTTATTGTGATCAATTTCCTCCAAGGTCTTTAAATCACGCTCACCATTTTCTTTGGGGTCACCAATTTGTCCAGTTGCGCCACCAACTAGAAGATAAGGCTGATATCCGTGACGAACGAAGCAGGCACACATCATGAGAGCGGCTAGATTACCAATTGTGAGAGAATCGGCAGAAGGATCGGCACCGAAATAGAATTTTTTATTTTCACGCTGATCGATTTCTGCTGAGTCTTTGATTGTGTTTTCGGCGACAAAACCGCGCCAGGCTAGTTCTTCGGATAATTTCATATCTTTATTGTAGCACAGAGGGCGCGGTTTCAAATCTTTAGTCCAGTTTTTGTAATATGGGAACTATTTTAGCTCGACTAATACTTAAGGGCGAGTAATGGTGTCGGTGGCTTCGTAACCCTTGTCGTCAGTCAAGGTGATGGTGATGGTGGATTCGGTACCCGTCATAGTGTAGTTTGGATCATTGAGACCAGATGAAGCGGAACCACTTTTAACTACAGCACCATCAACAGCGATGACATATCTTGCGGAAGAGGCTGAGCCAGCAGTTACGGTGAACTTAAGATGAGTTGAAGAGGAGATGGTACGAGTATTAAAGGAAACGGATGGTGGGGTATACGA
>CAUQIL010000040.1:0-6991 GCA_963518195.1 uncultured Candidatus Saccharibacteria bacterium
TGGCTTCATCTGAGAAATAAACTTGCTTGATAAGTTGCTGGGTTAAGGTAGATCCACCCTGAACACCGCGACCAGTGACTGTAGAAATAGCGGCACGGACAAGAGCGAAGAAGTTGACACCTGGGTGATTATAGAATTCACGGTCCTCGATGGCAACAGTAGCTTGACGCATATAAGTGGCAATATTTTCGCCATCTGCAACGAGTCGGTAATCACCATCACCTTTATCTTCCCAAAGAAGTTGACCATTACGATCTAGATAGGTATTGACGGTGCCTGAAACTTTCATTTGATCAAGGCGAATCTCATCAAGATCTTTTTTGTAATAGAGGAAAAGGCCACCAATAGCAATAACAGAGATAAGGAAGAGGACGGCGGCAGATTTTAGGAAGAAGAAGAGACCTTTCTTTGAGAAGATAAAACGGAAAACACGCTTTGGATGAAGTCTAGCAAAGAAGCGCTTAACTGGATCTTTAGGAAGCTTGGCAAGCTCTTCTGCATCTTTACGAGCTTTTGCTTCTTTCTTGGCACGAGAGCGATAAATAAGAGATGAATAGAGATTCATTTTCTGATCTTTTTTATGGAAGATCGAACGCTTTGGAGCTTTAGTTTCAGATTTTTTCATAGTAGAAGGTTTTTCAGTTTTGACAGATTCTTGACGAACTACTCTTTGAGAAGAGCTAGTTGCCTTTTGGCTCGAGGTGCGAATTTGCACGTGACCCGACTCGCGACTGATCGATCGCCCCACTAGGGGGTCGCCACTAGCCCTTGTTGTTTTTCCCTGTTTTTCCATAGCGGTTTTTTCTTTATCCTTACCAGTATTAACCACCCTGTCCTCCGTTTTATTGACAATTTTATATAATTATACACTTGTGTTTTAGTTACGGCAACTAAAAATATCATGAAAGATTTTAGGCAAAAAAGATGGACTTAAGCCGAGTTATTACTTATAATGGTAATGATTATATTCTTTGAAGGTCATAAGAATATATATATATATATATAACAGGAAGGTCAAAAATAAATATGAAAAAAATTACAAGGAGAAAGCTGGGAAGAAATCTAGCACCAGTTTTTACTTTCTTGGGCTGCCTTGCAGTTTTTGCAATCTCCCTACTGATTTATTCAAGCACTTATGCGGTGGTAACGTATGGTGGCACGGAGACTAAAAGCACTGAAACCGCAACAAGTGGTGCATATTTTACTATGACATATCAAAAAGCCGTGAATTTTGGAATTGATAATACTTCTTTTAATCAGACCTTAAAAGCTGATGCAGGGGTGTATGTCACTACAAACTCCCCAACTGGATATAAGCTATATATCACAGGTGCTGATAATAAATTAAAGACTTCTGATGGGCTGCATGCGATACCTTATAATAATCTAACAGCTAACCAAATTCAGAAATCAAATTTGGATAGAAATTCTTGGGGAATATTTGTAAAGAAAGGAAGCCAGGATTATTTAATTCCACTTTGTACGATAGCTACGTTAAATGAATCTTGTTTAATTTCAAAGAACAATGGTCCAGTGACTAACGAACATGCGTCAGTGGAATTTGCCGCCCACGTAGGAACAGACCTAGCTTCTGGATCTTACCATTCCGTACCCCTAGTATACTCTGCGGTAATTAATACCAGCTCAACAGCGGAGTTTCCGATACGCTCCATGAACTATAATAAGGTACCTTTGATGCCTGACGGAGACACAATAACAAATAACAATAATAAAAAATTAAGACATGTACTTGAAGTTGAGATACCATTATTAGAATTTGACCAGTCAATGGCGAGACCCAACAAGGATATGTATTCTGTTACTGTAGGAGGACTCCCCTGTGAAATAAACCCCACTTCTTTTGTAAAAAATAAGGACGGAGTAAAATTTAGGTGCATTGTTGATTTTAGTACAGCAAACCCTAGATTTATGCCAGGACAAAAGACGGATGTTGTTGTAGTAACAAAACCATATGGATATACATTCTCAAGACAGAATGCAATTGAGTTTATTAATGCCGTAACAACGTTTAACTATACTGGAACGCCTCAAGAGATGGTTTTTCCTATGGATGCACTTTATCGATTCGAGCTTATGGGTGCTAGTGGAGGCGACCGAACACCACTACAGGCAACCCAAACTTGGTATGGCTCAAATGAGGTTATGATGCCGGGACTTGGTGGCTACAGTGTCGGAGCAAGTAACTATAATGAAAACCAAAAGATTATGGTTTTTGTGGGTGGAAAGGGCCAATCTGGCCATGACAGGGGAGCAGCGCCTTATGATGCCAAAGGTGGATTTAATGGGGGAGGTAATGGAGCAAGCGGACTACTTGTGCCTGGAACTAATATATATAGCTGGGGAGGAGCTGGGGGTGGAGGAAGCTCCGATATTAGACCTTACGAAATAGATGATTATGTACAGTTCATTCACCATCGTGATAAACGTACGGACGGTTGGCGAGACCCGTCAAGCATTCTTCTTAATGATGGGCCATGGGCAAATTTACCAGTAGGCCATTATCAAGCTGTGATTAAAACTGTAAACTTACCGGATGCTGATTTTGAAGGAGTTTTAGCCTATTATGACCTTAACTATGCTAGTCTCAGCGATGTTTATACCCAAAAAATTGGGGATTATGTTCTTGTTTATTTTAACTATACTGGGACGCCAGCAGCCACTCATTTGCCTGCTGGAAATGCTGGTCCAGCAATTGAAATAAGATTAAAGGTTAAAACAACAAATCAGGCAGCTGATATCACAAGTATGAAATTTTATAATATGACTAATAGGGTAAGAGTGGCCGGTGGTGGCGCAGGTGGATCATTTATTACTAGAGGAGGACACGGTGGTGGAACTCTTGGTCATCCAAAATATCTTGGAAGTAGATCTGATCTTTGGTATGGTTATTTTACATTTCCAGAAGGAGCAACACCGTCTAGAGGTGGTGGCTTTGGCTTCGGGGCCTCAGCGCCTTCCCATGGGGCTATTTATCCTAATATACCCGTAGAGTCAGCTGGCCGGCCGGGAGCGGGAGGGGGTTGGTTCGGTGGTTATGCAGAATTAAGTGATTATTCAACAAGCACGATAGTAGGGACAGGGGCTGGTGGTGGATCAGGCAATTCAATAATTGGTTATGGCGGCACATATATATATGGTAGCCCTAATACGAGTATGAAGCCGTGGGACACTCTTCAGCCGGCCGACAAGAATGGTATCGTAAAAATAACTATTATTGGATACGCGTGGGGTACAGGTTTTTAATTTCTTTTGATAAATATCTCATATTTGAGATATTTATTTTTATAAAATATTAAACATTTGGGAGCACAGCTGGAATAGTTCTAGTTTGGACTTCCGTCAAATGATATAATTAGTGTATGACTGAAATTATTTTAATATTAGTGGTAGTGATTTTCTTGCAGACGACGTTTCTGGCGATTCGCTCGTTCAAGAAGAGTTTTAATTACTACGGCCAAAATCGTAAGATATATATTGATTCATCAACTTTGATGGATGGAAGAATTTTAAATGTGGCAAAGACTGGCTTTCTTGGCGGAGTTTTAATTATTCCACGTAGTGTGTTGCGTGAAATGCAACTACTGGCAGATGGTAAGGATTCCGAAAAGAGAAACCGAGCTCGTGCAGGACTTGATATCGTACGGGAGCTTGAAAGAGTGGTCCATGTCGACGTGGTTATTCTGTCCGATCCACTCGATCGTACGCCAGTAGACGATCGACTAATTCAGCTAGCCAAGGAAAATCGTGGTCTGATCATGACTAATGATTATAATCTTGGTAAAGTGGCGGCTACTCTCGATATCGATGTACTAAATATTAATGATCTCGCGATGGAACTGCGAGCAGATTACCTACCTGGAGAAAAACTTAAACTAAAGATTGTTGCGGCTGGAAGTAATCCAAAACAAGGCGTGGGCTATCTCCCAGACGGAATGATGGTAGTTGTCGACGATGCATCTTCCAAAATTGGAAAGACGATCGAAGTTGAATTTGTGCGTTTCTTTCAAACTAGTTCAGGCCGCATGATGTTTGCTAAAATAGCCGAAACTAGTAAGCCAAACGTAAGTTTTGTAAAGGGGCGTGGGCGTAAAAGATAAAACCAATTAATTTAAAAACTCGCGGAGAAGTTCGCGAGTTTTTGGTTTAGTTTATATAGGTTATTTTTAGTAAAGCTTTAGTTATCAATGCCAAGTTCAGGATGATCAATTCCATGCTCAAGAGCGTAATCTTGATATCCATCTAATTGTTTCTGATATTTCTCAATAAGATCGTTACGATTAAATTCAGCTGCCACATCAAGAGCCAGATGTAACCTTGAAGCATGATTCATCGTCAACATGGCGAATGGAGTAACAGTGCTTCCCTGCTCCTCGAAGCCATGGCCTTTAATACGTTTTTTATCGGTATAGTTACTGAGGATATCAGTGAAGGTATTTGGATAACCATGAAAACTGGTAGAAATGGGGGCGGATTGGCCGAAGAGCTGATTGAAATCGGCTTGTGAGAGCGGATGTTTAGTTGTGCCAATGGCACCATAGGTGAGGGCTGAAACATTGATTAAACCAAAGTGCATCTCTGGAAGATCCTGTCGAAGGATTTTGATTGCCTCGACGGCTTCACGAGTGGCAATATCGCCAGCAGTAACAAAGAGGTAGTCGAAGGTGCCGTCATCCTTTTTGTTTGAGATAAACTCAAATAGACTACAGCCGGCCTTAAAGTTTTGCATTGCCTCCTGTTCAGTTTGCCAGATTGGCTCGTCTGTCTTATTGAAAGTTACCAGATTGACCTGATTTTTGGACTGCATGAGAAAATCAAAACATGGAGCAACCGAGCTTGCATCAACTGGAAAGAAGCAGTTGACATGATGACCGGGACGATCAAGCAAGGACGAGATCAGCATTGGTGACTGATGAGAAAAGCCGTTGTGGTCCTGACGCCAGCAAGTACTAGTACTTAAAAGATTGACTGAAGGATATTGAGGTCGCCAAGAAACTTCTTCAGATTGCTCGAGAAATTTTAAGTGCTGAATAATCTGCGAAAGAATAATGGTAAAGAAGGCCTCATAACTAGTCATCATGGCAGGTTCGTTGGAAAGAAGGTGGCCGATCATCACCGAGAAAAGAACATTCTCGGAAAGTAGCTCGATGATGCGGCCATCTGGGGATTCTGGAAGATCCCATTTCTTTTTGGGAAGCGAAACGCCCCAAGCCCTAGTGGTGGCCTGATAGATTTCATCGAGTTTATTGCTAGTGGTCTCGTCAGGACTAAAAAGATAGAAACTGGAGTCCTGTTCAGCTTGCTCTTTCAATTTATGTCCAAAAACTTTGGCAATGGATTTCTTGGTAGAGCCTGGCTCAAAATTATTCATTGATAAAACCTTTCTCACGAGTAAATAGTTGGTCAAATTGATAGGAACGAAGCCATGATTCTAGGGCGCGAAGTTCGTGTTCATCGCTTTTGGCTTTTGGAAGTGGCACCTGGTGGGCCTTAAAATTTCCGCGTACCTTCAGGTCTTCAGCAATAAGTGGGCCAGTGAGTCCCTTCTCGGTTTCAAGAATAATAAAGATAGGCTTCTCACTATTCTTAGCCTGATGAAGTGCGGATTCGAGATCAAGAATAAGGTTTCTGGTGATTAAGTCGGTATCCTGACTGGTTAATTCAAAGGCGGTACGGGCAGAGTCTGGGGCCATTTCATCATATTCTTCACGAATGAGGTTTGTTATTTTGTGTTCGACTTCTTCAAAAGTTGAGACAGAAGAATCTTCATCGGAGTCGTCAAAGGAATCGACAAGATCAAGCTCTTCGGTGTCGACTGGACTTAAGCGTTCTTCGATGCGAACTGGCTGAAAACCAAAACCACGGATAAGTTCATTGAGTTGGTGTGCGGAGCGACGGCTGGCGACGGTGGGACCAGAGATTTTATAACCGTTAAGATGTAGAACTGGAATAATTTTGCCATTATTCGGAGAGGAGAGTAGGTCGTTTAAGTTTAGGCTGGCGAGAGTGGTGGCAGTTTCAAATTCACCATCACCAATCAGTACAACAGCAGTGCGCTCAGGGTGTCCGAGACAGTAACCATAGGCGGTGGCGAGAGAATAGCCAAGTTCGCCACCTTCACAGATGACGCCAGGAGCAGAAGGGCTAGCATGAGACGGAAAGCCGCCAATGCGAGAAAATAGTTCTGAGATTTTGGCGAGGCCAGCATAGTCGCGAGAAAGAGTGGGGTCGACTGCGGCTAGATCGCCATCATAAAAAAGGTTGGCCTGAAGAGCTGGAAAACCATGACCGGGACCGAGAACAAAAGTGGTTTGCTCTTTTTGGTCAACAAAGACATTGCGCATAGATGCGTAGACCAGATTAATACCTGGACAGGTGCCCCAGTGCCCGAGAAGGCGGGGTTTTACATCGTCAAAAGCTAATGGTCGCTCGAGAAGAAAATTGTCTTTAAGAAAAATTTGGGTAACGGTGAGGTAGTTGCAGGCACGAATACGTTCCATGGTGCGTTGCAATTTTGCCTCGTCTTGTTGATAATTCATATGTTTATTATAGCACGAAGGACTTAAGGTCAGACAGCGTAATACGTAAAGAAACAGATCCCTGACTACTGGTGTTTAACACGAACCATAGCGGCACGAAGAACCTGTCCTTCGTAAAGATAACCTGGAATTAACTCTTCGGCAATTACTTCCTTGCCGGATTCATCGTCTTCCATAGAGATGGCATTGTGAAATTCAGGATTAAAGGGGGTACCGACACTAGAGTCGATAATGGAAAGATCGAGGGATTTGAGGGTTTTATCGAGGGTTTTTTGGACGGGAGCTAATAAGTCTGGGTGGGCCTTAATGGCGCGAGACATATCATCAATTAAGGCCAAGAATTTACTGACCGTGGCATGCTTGGCGAGATTTTTTGCCTGTTCCCTTTGGAGGTCAACTTGTTTTCGAAAATTTTCAAAGTCAGCACGAGTGCG
>CAUQIL010000041.1:0-6492 GCA_963518195.1 uncultured Candidatus Saccharibacteria bacterium
GCCTAGAGTAGACATCGAATCAATAAAGCAAGAGGCTAAACGACCTAAGCCACCATTTCCTAAAGACGGCTCTGGCTCAATATCTTCAATATGGCTTAATGATTTACCCGCTTCCGCTAATTCAGCTTTGATCTCTTGATAAATTCCAAGGTTAATCAAGTTATTTGATAATAATTTACCAATTAAAAACTCCGCTGAAATGTAGTAAACCTTGCGTTTTGCGGTATTTTTTGGTTTATCCGTAGAAATTTCTTTGACGTAATTTAATAATTGAACGTAAATTTCACGATCACTAAGTTGTTCTAATGTTTTATGAGTAGTGGTAGTCATAACGTGAAAACCGTAATCTAGGGGGTTTGGATGGACGCCGCCGGCGATTAGTCCTGCAACGTGAGCCATGTCGGCCATGAGGAGGGCGCCAACTTTTTGCCCGATTTCGGCGATCCGCTTGAAATCTGGAATTTTCATGAATGCGGAATAGCCGACTAGTATAATTTTTGGTTGTTCAGTTTCGGCGAGATATTCAATTTCTTCGTAATCAAGATCGCCATCCTCGGTAGTGCCATAAGAGATAAAATTGTAGATTTTAGCAGACCGAGTGACTGGTGAACCATGAGTGAGATGGCCACCGTGGCCAAGATTCATGGCAAGAATTTTATCACCAGGCTGGCACCAGGCAAAGTAAACAGCTTCATTAGCGTTAGCTCCTGAATGGGGCTGAACATTAGCGTGATCGGCGTGAAAAAGCTTCATGGCTCGTTCAATGGCGAGACGCTCAATGCGGTCAACATTAGTTTGTCCGCCATAATAGCGATAGTTTGGAAGGATTTGTTGTGAGATTTGATCTTCGTCCCAGTGGAAATTGACATCTGGTTTACGTTCTTGAATTTGTGTTTCCTGCCAGCTTATTCCTTCGAAGGATGGATATCCTTCTGAGTATTTATTAGTAAGAATGGAGCCCATTGCCTTTAAAACATTAGCGGAAACGTAGTTTTCGCTTGGGATTAATTCGAGTCCTTCGGCTTGGCGAACTTCTTCCTGCTTTATTAAATTAAAGATGGGATCTTCCTGTGTATTATGAGAAAAATTTGACATAACTATATCCTGTTTAAAAATTTATGAACGTTTTTGGTATAAGTTATGGATATAATTTAGATCATGAATACCTTCCTTATCTTCAATTATATCACTGTTCTGGCCAAGTTTTTCGACTGTATATTTTGTTTTATCAAAGTCCGGAAAATAAACGTCAGCTTCAGCATCTTCACCATCTACTTCAGTTAGATAAATCTTGTCGCAGTAAGGCAAGAATTGTTGGTAAATTGATCCACCGCCAATGATAAAAAATTCCTGGGAGTCATTTTGATGGTCTTTGATGAACTGGTTTAGATCATGTAGGACTGTGACTTCTTCAGGGAAAGTCGGCTCTTCATCTGGTGAAAGTACATAATGTTTTCGACCGGGAAGGAGTCTAGGGAGACTAAGAAAGGTAGTTCGTCCCATGACAACTGGGTAACCCATAGTGGTTTGTTTGAAGAATCTTAGGTCACCAGGGATATTAAAAACTAAACCGCCCTTTTTGCCTAATTCACGGTTTTTGCCGATGGCTGCAATAATACTGAAACTCATGTGTGCTCCTTTGAAAAATATTAATTATTCTGTGACTGGCATGACGATACGTCCTTGATGTTTGTAGTCGATCAATTGAATGTCTTTTAATTCTTTGGAATTGTCAAACTTGAAGAAGTCGTGAATATCTGGATTAATATAGAGAGCTGGTGCTTTGAAGAGTTCACCGTCTTTTTCGATTTTCTCATCCCGACGTCGCAACTGCTCCTCGATGCCCGGTATTTGATTTTCATAGATATGAGCATCATTAATTACATAAGTCATTAGGCCTGGTTTTAGATTGCACACTTTGGCGATAAGATGACAGAGTACGGCATACTGGGTGACATTGAATGGCATTCCGAGGGGAACGTCGTTTGATCTTACCGTAACGATAAGATTGAGTTTTTGGTTGTTATCTGAAACGCTCCATTGAGTATTCCAAACACAAGAAGGGAGGGCAGCGGTTTTGATCCATTCATTTTGCCATAAAGACATGATCATGCGACGGTTTGTGGGGTCATGCTTAATAGTCTCAATTAGACCTTGGGTTAATTGATAGCGATTAACGATCCAACCATAGGCGGTACCGATGGTGTGGGCAAATTCTTTGCCAAAATGTTTGCCTTGGTAATTTCCTTCTGCGTCAATTTCCCACTCGTTCCAGATTTTAACTCCGCGTTCTTGTAGCCAACGCACGTCGTTGCTTTGAGCCTGATAGAACCAGAGCATTTCAAGGACGGCGGTTTTGAAGGCGACAAATTTGGTAGTGAGGATGGGAAATTCTTCTGATAAGTCAAATTGTAGGACTTGGTGAGATAGGCGAATAGTGGTTGTAGGTTTGATGGTCTGAGCTAGGTGATTAGGGAAATTAGACTGGATATCTTGACTAGTTTTTTGATCAAGAACTTTTGGATTTGTAGTGACACGTTCACCAGTGGTGAGAATTTTTTGACATAGCTCTAGATATTGCTCGTCGAACTTGCTCATATGACCTCCATTTTTAATTAGTATAGCATTCGGTTTAGAAATAAAAAAGCCCCAGCAAAGCTGGGACTAAAGGAAGGTATGTATTATAGGGCAAGTAATCTAGTCTTTTTAGATTTCCATTGATCAAACCATTCGCCACGTACGTCAATGACTGCTGCTTTTAATATTTTGTAGAATATGTCGTAATAGTAGCAGTTATGTTGATGTATAACGAGGCTGGCGGCAAAAATGTCCACTAAGGTTTCACTACCCATAATTTCAGCTATTTTCTCTTCCCCTTCAGATACATGATGATTGTACTTACTGTGCAAGATGCCATAATATCCGGATGATTCGTAGATGAGACCACGCAGGATTGCATCAAGCTTGTCTGCTAACTTGCATAGATCACGGAACATTCTATCCTCTACTGAAAGCGTATCAGGATTTTGATTGTAGATTTTAAAATCCCTCAGAATCTGCTTACGAAGCTTGCGTTTTGAGTATTTTAACCTTTTCTTCAAGCAGGCGTATTCCTTGTTGTCGACATCAGGATCCCTAAGTGGATTGTCAGGTATATCACCGTTCTCTGTTTCACCAAGATCGTGATACTGCATAAAAAGTATGGCACGATCAAGGATATTCTTGTCGATTTTTTTACCATACCTGTCACGAATTTGTTGGAGTAAAGCTACTGCTCCAAACGAATGTTGTGACAATGTTTCTGGGCATAAAGCCTGATCTGGATGCATTTTCTTGGCAGACCCATAATTTATGAAACCGGAGCGTGGGAATTGATCCATTTTTCTAAAATTGAAATAGTGCCTCCAGATTAGGTCTGGACGTTTTCTGGATTTTTCTCTTCTCTTCATCTCATGATATTGCTTAGGTGGAAGACCACAGAAATCATCATCTGGAGCTAATTTGATTTTATTTGGATCGTAATTCTCTTTTTGCTTTTCGTTATCTGTCATATCAGATACCCCCTTTTCTAAAGCCTCGGTCGTAGATACATCCTGATTTGACGTATCTTTGTAACTTATAAATATCGCGTCACCAGAATTCATGACTACGATGTCGGTGCCTTGTTCAGGCGTTAATAAGTAGAGACTAAATTCACCACTGTTGCTAAAATCTATAAAATAATACATAAGATTCCTCCTTTTTAATGTACTTAAGACTCAATAGAAACATCAAGCTTTAGCTTGCTTTCCTCGTGTATTATCTCTGGTATTATATAACTCATAAGCTTTAATCGCAAACATAACCAGGACGATTTTTATGTTTGACTCGAAAGTTTTTAAGCTTGATTTTTTATAGAAATGATATTAGAATATCCCCTAACTTATTGTTCTTTAAAAAAGGAGGTTTAGTTATGGAGAAGAAGGTTTTATTGTCTGAGGATGAAACTGTAAAGACAATCAGTACATTTTTAAGAGGCTTCGCGAGCACTGGAACGCATGTGCAGACATTGACGGCGCTTGGTTATGCAAGGTCAAAACATGCGGGTCAGATGAGACGGTCGGGAGACCCATATATTTTACATCCACTAAAAGCGGCAACTTTTGCCATTTCAAATGGTATTACGGATGATGTCTTAATCGCTGCGATTATTTTACATGACGTACCGGAGGATACGATGACTCCGATTACGGAATTACCATGTAATAGCGAAGTAAAGCACGCGGTAGAGCTGATGACTTATCGTCGCTGTGATGGTGAGTCTAAATTGTCGGCAAAGCGCAGATATTATAACGGCTTGATGGAGAGTAAATATGCTCTTTTATGCAAGGCATATGATAGAGTGAACAATCTGTGGACTCTATGCGATCTCTCACGAGAGTCGGTGGTAAAAAATATATATGAAACTGAATTTTTCTTGATGCCACTTTTAAAGGACGGGAAAGAATTGTGGCCAGAATTTGCAAACCAAATTAGTGGCCTGCGGGATATCTTTCGCGGTGCAATATATTTTTATGCCAAGACTTATGGCTTTGAGATGCCAAAGGACGAGCCAACCGATGATGAGTGGTCGGTGATACTTGGTGAATAATGGGAGGATTCTATCCTCCCCTTTTTGTGACTAAATATTTCATGGTTTACGTTTTTATGGTATAATGTGGTTATTGGGGTATTAGCTCAGCTGATTAGAGCGCTTCGCTGGCAGCGAAGAGGTCAGGAGTTTGAATCTCCTATACTCCACCAGATTGTTTTTAAAACTCACCGTTATGGTGAGTTTTTTTATTTTCACTGTGGCTATCTTGCTTTTACTTTATTTTTTTGTGTGACCCTTTAAAAACGAATAATTTTGAAAAGAGATAATTTAAAACTACGGTAATAACATTGCAAAGTAATTTCCAGATCAATTTATCATGATGAAAATGATCGACCATGAGCCACATAATAAAAACTTCCACAAAGAGGGTAATAATTCTAGCAATTAGAAAGTTGATTATCTCTTTTGTGGTTTCCTTTCTGGACTTATTTTTGCTTTTAAAAACCCAAATTTTATTTGTGACAAAAGCAAAAATAACAGCAATGATCCAAGCGATAACGGTGGCCGGAATGGTTTCGATTACCGTGAATCTTGAGAGGGCCCAGAAAGAAATCAGGTTTATTAAGGTTGTAAGTACACCGAAAAATAAGTAGGCAATGAGGTGTTCATATTTCAGGATGAAATTTTTTAGTTCCTTAATTGAAGTAAAAGCTTTTAGTAGATCTTTTAACATAAGTTCATTATATCACTAGACAAAAAATACCCCAAATGGGGTACTCTTTGTCCAATTTGCGTAAATAATTAACGCTTGGAGAATTGTTCGCGCTTTCTTGCAGAGCGAAGACCGTATTTTTTGCGTTCTTTCTCACGAGGATCACGCTTGATGAGGCCAGCTTTCTTAAGAACTGGACGTAGATCAGGAAACTCTAGGGTAAGAGCCTTAGAGATAGCTAGTTTAATAGCATCGACCTGACCAGCAAGACCACCGCCTGATACGAGGATGGTGATGTCAAACTCTTTTTGCTTACCAGCAAGAGCTAGTGGATCAGTAACCTCGGCAAGAAGTGATTTGTTGCCTGAAAGATAGTCAAGAGCAACTTTGTTGTTGATGGTGATTTCACCTTTACCCTTGAATAGGCGAGCACGGGCGGTTGCAGCTTTGCGACGACCAAGACCGTAGGAATATTTGGTAGTAGCCATTATTTGATCTCCTTTGGATTCTGAGCAGCGTGAGCATGTTCAGCGCCATTAAAGACGCGGAGACGAGCTAAACGATCTGCTGCAAGCTTATTTTTTGGCATCATGCCCTTGACAGCTTCTTTAAGAGCGTAAGAAGGATCTTTTTCGATAACTTCTTCAAGTCTTAATTCTCTTAATCCACCTGGGAATCCACTGTGGCGATAGTATTTTTTATCAACCATCTTGTTACCAGTAACTTGAATGTTCTTGGCGTTAATGACAATGACATAGTCACCATTATCAACATGTGGAGTGTAGGTAACTTTTGATTTACCCATAAGTTTGTCGGCGATGACGACTGCTAATTTTCCAAGTGGAAGAGTGCTGGCGTCAATAACAAACCATTCGCGTTTGATTTCTGCGGTTTTTTGGCTAAAAGTTTTCATTACTTAGCCTCCTTTTTGAGGTCGAGATTGATGGAATCAACAAAGGAGATGGTTGCCATTTCGGCGTGATCACCTTTTCTGAAGCCAGTGCGTTCGATTCTTAGATAACCTGAATTACGCTTGATTTGTGGTGCAATTACATCCATTAAGAGATCTGCAGCTTCGAGATTATCGAGGCGGGAGATGAGGAGGCGACGATTTGCGAGGCCACCTTTCTTAGCGATTGTAACTAATTTTTCGGTACCACGACGCATTTCTTTAGCGCGGGCAAGCGTAACGGTCATTGCTTGATAT